>NZ_JNZR01000007.1:0-195365 GCF_000717585.1 Micromonospora globosa | reverse complement strand
GGGGGCGAGGGCGAGCGGCGTGGGGCGTGGGGGCGTCAGGGTGGGGCGGGTCGGCGGGTTCGGTCTCGCGTGTCCGGGGCGGGCGGTGGCAGACTGCGCCAATGGGCGATGCGACGGGGAAGCGGCACCTGATTCTCCTGCACGGCATGGGTGCCACAGGCGAGGTGTGGCTGCCCTGGGCGCCGCTGCTGGAACGCCGCTGGCCCGGCCGCTGGCTCGCCCCCGACCTGGCGGGTCACGGCTGGTCGCCGCCGCTCGACGGCTACTCGTTCGAGGCCCTGGCCCAGCGCGTGGTCGACGGGCTCGGCCCGGTCCGGCTCGGCCCCGAGGACCGGCTGGTGCTGCTCGGGCACTCGCTCGGCGGGGTGGTGGCGCTGGCGCTCGCGGCCCGGCAGCGAGGGCTTCCGGTCGACGCGGTGGTCGGGCTCGGCATCAAGGCGGTCTGGTCCCCGGCCGAGCTGGCGAAGTCGGCGGAACTGGCCGCCCGGCCGGTCACCTGGTTCGCCACCCGTGACGAGGCGGCCCGCCGCTACCTGCGCGTGTCCGGGCTCGCCGGGCTGTTCGCCCCGGACCATCCGGTGGTGGAGGCGGGGCTGCGGCGGGAGGACGGCCGCTGGCGGCTCGCCATGGACCCGGCGGCGTTCGCGGTCGGGGAGCCCCGGCTGCCGGTGCTGCTGGCCGCCACCGACGTGCCGGTGCTGCTGGCCCGGGGCGAGCTGGACCCGATGGTGACCGACGCGCAGCTCAAGGAACTGGGCGTGCCGGTGGCCACGCTGCCCGGGCTGGGCCACAACGCGCACGTCGAGGACCCGGAGGCGGTGCTCGCCCTGCTCGACCCGTACCTCTGAGCGGGCGAGCCGGCCCGCGACGGGCCGCCCGCGTTTCTAGCCGGCCGCGCGCGGCGCCGGGACCGCCCAGTCGGGTTCCAGCTCGCGGCGGGCGGCGGACAGGAACGCCTCGGCGTAGGCGTCGGCGGGGAAGTCGCCCAGGTAACGCGTCCGCGCCGCCCAGCGCTGTGCCGCCTTCGGGTCGGCGTCGAGCAGGTCGGTGAGCACCTCGTCCACGTTGGACATGTCACGCCGCAGCACGTAGCCGGACGCCGCGAGCGGGAACCGCTCGACGAAGTGCTCGCCGTCGGCGCCGGTGTCGGTGACCGCGTACGGCTTGCCGGAGTAGAGCCAGTCGGAGATGACCCCTGACACGTCGGAGACCAGCGCGTCGGCGCGGTTGACGCACTCGGTGAGCGTCAGCTCGCGGGCCGCGGCGGCGCCCCACAGGTGCGGCCGGCCGGTCTTCGCCCGGTCCGCGGCGAGCAGTTCGGTGAGCCGGGCGAGCTGGCGGGCCGAGGCCGGGTTCTTGCCGGTGTACGGGTGGGCGCGCAGGATCACCGCGGCGCCCCTGTCGATCAACCGGCGGATCAGCGTCTCGGCCACCGGCAGCGAGCAGTAGTTCGCGTCGGCGTGGTGCCCGGTCCAGGTCGGGGTGTAGAGGACCGTGGGGTGCGCCGCCGAGGTGACCGGCTCCCGGCGTACCTCGATCGCCTCGACCTGGGGCCGGCCGACCACGACGAACTTGTCGGCGGGGATCTCCACGCCGGCGCGGGCGTACCTGTCGATCGCGGCCTGCCCGGCCACGAAGATCTTGTCGAAGATGGCCGAGACCGGGTTGGCGCTGGGGGCCTTGTCGCTGTCGCCGTGGTGCAGCTGCACGTGGGTGAGCTGATTGACCCGGATCAGGTGGGCGTTCTTCGCGCCGTGGTTGACGTAGAACGCGACCCGCAGGCTGGGCACCAGCGCCTCGTCGAGCGCCTTCAGCGTGGGGCAGAGGACCACCGGCGCGCGGGTGGCGGCGGCCACCGCGGGCAGGAGCTCCGGCTCGCGCAGCACCACCATGAACGGGCGGCCGATCCGTTCCAGGTACGGCAGCCACATGGTGACCTGGTACTCCGAGCCGGGTGGCGCGGAGAAGTGCAGCACGAACTCGGGCTGGTGGCGGCGCAGTGCCCGGCCGACCGGGCCGCCTCCGGCGGGCGGCCGGAACCGGCGCCGGGCGAGGTCCAGCGCGACCGCCCCGCATCCGGCGCCGACGAGCAGCGCGGCGACCAGCGCCGTCCAGGCGGGCAGCGTCAGGGCGGCGGCGAGCGCCACCACGGCGAGCAGTACCAGCAGCGCGTCGCCGAGCCGGGCGGCGACCACGGGTGTCCACGTGCGGACCGGCAGGTTCGCCGCCCGGATCTCCAGTGCGCCGGCCTGCCGCAGCGGGCCGACCAGCAGCACCAGGCCGAGCAGGACCAGCGCGGTGGCGGCGAGCGCCGGGTCGAAGCCGTCGTCGAGGCGACGGGCGTAGCCGACCAGGATGCCGGCGGCGACGAGCACCGTCTCGGCGAGCCCGTCGGCGGACGGCCGGACCCGGCGCTCCCAGGCGGTGGCGGCCAGCGCCGCGACCGCCAGGGCCAGGCCCCAGCCGGTGGCGCCGGTGAGCGCCACGACGAGGAAGGCCAGCACCGCCAGCCCGGTGGTCAGCCCCCGGGCGAGCAGCTTGCGGACCAGGTCACCACGCATCTGGTACGTCCCGTCGGGTTCAGGCGTCGGCGGACAGCTCGGACCGGTGCGGGCCCGGCTGGGCCGGCACGGCGGCCACCTGCTCGCCGGGGGACCGGCGCACGTCGACCACCTGGCCGGTCAGGTCGGAGATCAGCACGTCCAGGGACGCCTGCGCGACCGCCTCGGAGGAGAGCAGCGTGTGCTCCGGCTCCTCGCCGAACGCCCGCGTCCGCATCGGGGTGGCGGTGCGTTCCGGGTTGACGCAGTTGACCCGTACCCCGAACTCGGCCCACTCGTCGGCGAGCGCCTGGGTCAGGTTGACCAGCGCGGCCTTGGTGGCCGAGTAGAGCGCGTAGCGGGCCCGGCCCCGGGTGTACGAGCTGGACGTGTAGAGCAGCAACTGGCCCTTTGTCTGCTGGAGGTACGGCAGGGACTGGCGCGCGATGGTGACCGGCCCGACGAAGTTGACGTGCAGGAGACGGTCCATCGTCTCGGAGTCCATCTCGGCCAGCGCGCCCTTCTCCAGGATGCCGGCGGTGACCACCACGTGGTCGATCCGGCCGGTGGCCTCGAACGCGGTCTTCAGCGCGGCGGCCACGTCCTCGGCGCGCTCGACGTGCGTGCCGGTGGTGGAGCGGCTGAACGGGAAGACCTGGGCGCCGTAGCCGCGGGCCAGTTCGGCCAGGTCGTGGCCGATGCCGTAGCTGCCGCCGAAGACCACGATGGTCCGGCCGGTCAGCTCCTCGGCGTAGCTGCGGTGGTCGGTCAGCCGGGGCGCCTGCGCGGCGGCGAGCTGGAACAGCTTGTCGGCCAGGTGCACGTCGACCGGGTGGGTGACCTTGATGTTCTCGTCCGAGCCGTCGATCACCTTGATCGGCGTGCCGGGCAGGTAGCGCAGCACCACGCCGCAGTCGTCGGTGGCGGCGAAGTCGGGGTCGCCCTCGGCGCGGCGGTACGCCTCGCGGATGGTGCCGGAGCGGAACGCCTGCGGGGTCTGGCCGCGGCGCAGCCGGGAGCGGACCGGGATGTCGGTGATGCAGTCGTCCGCGTCGACCTGGATGATCGTGTCGGCGGACGGGATGGCCACGTCGACGGCCGAGTACGTCCAGAGCGCGTTCACGCACTCGCGCACGATCCGGGCGCTGACAAGCGGGCGGACCGCGTCGTGGAAGAGGATGTTGACGTCGCCCTCGCCGACCGCGTCGAGCGCGATCCGGGTGGTGTCGTTGCGGGTCTCGCCGCCCTCGATCACCTTGGTGACCTTGCGGAAGCCGGCGTCGGCGACGATGCGCCGCGCGTCGTCGACGTGACCGGTGGCCATCAGCACGATGATCTCGTCGATCTCCGGCGCGGCCTCGAAGACGGCGAGGGTGTGCTCGATGATCGGCTTACCGGCGATCTTGAGGAGCTGCTTCGGGATGCCCAGCCCGAGGCGCGTGCCGGTCCCCCCGGCCAGGATCACGGCCACCGTACGCGCGGGGCGCCAGGGTGCCGGGCTCGCCGGCGCGGCGTCCGGTGCGGTGGTGTGGTCCTGCGTCATTGCCGTACCTCACTCTGGGTGAAAGGGGATGGATCCGAAAACCTTAACGCGTACGCCGGAGCGCACCGCTCCGGGCGGAACCCGGTGCGGTGCGCTCCAGGGCGCTACTTCTGGTTCTCGTACGCGTCGCAGACCTCCTTGGTGGGGCCGTCCATCTTCAGGACGCCGCTCTCCAGCCAGATGGTCCGCTCGCAGGTGTCCCGGATCGAGCCGATCGAGTGGCTGACCAGGAAGACGGTGCCGGCGCTGTCGCGCAGCTCGCGGACCCGCTGCTCGCTGCGGACCCGGAACTTGCGGTCGCCGGTGGCCAGTGCCTCGTCGATGAGCAGCACGTCGTGCTTCTTCGCCGAGGAGATCGCGAAGCGCAGCCGCGCGCCCATGCCGGAGGAGTAGGTGCGCATCGGCAGCGAGGCGAAGTCGCCGCGCTCGTTGATCCCGGAGAACTCGATGATCTCCGGGGCGATCCGCTTGACCTCCTCCGGCGGCATGCCCATGGCCAGGCAGCCGAGCACCACGTTGCGCTCGCCGGACAGGTCGTTCAGCAGCGCGGCGTTCACGCCGAGCAGCGACGGCTGGCCCTTGGTGTAGACGGCGCCGCGGGCCGGCGGGAGCAGCCCGGCGATGGCGCGCAGCAGCGTGGACTTGCCGGAGCCGTTGCTGCCGATCAGGCCGATCGCCTCACCCTCGTACGCGGTGAAGCTCACGCCCTTGACCGCGTGCACCTCGCGGATGTTCGGCGCCTTGGTGCGGGAGACGATCCGCTTGAGCGCGGAGACCGGGGTGGTGCCGCCGCTCGCGCCCTTGTGGATCCGGTAGATCACGTGCACGTCGTCCACCACCACCGTGGGGACGCGACCCGAGTCGGTCACCGGGCCGGCGTTCAGCGGCAGGGTCTGCTCAGCCACGGCCGTACTCCTTCTCTCCGCGCCAGAAGTAGACGAACCCGCCGATGCCCATCACGACCGCCCAGAACAGGCCCATCGCCCACAGCTTCAGCGGGGAGCTGATCAGGTTCGGCTGGTGCGAGTCGAGCAGCGCGTAGCGGGCCAGCTCGATGAAGACCAGCGGCGGGTTCCACTCCAGGATGTTCGCCGCCCAGTTCGGCAGGTGCTCGCGGATGAGCGCCACCGGGTAGAGCACGCCCGAGGCGTACAGCCAGGTGCGCATCACGAACGGCATGACCTGCTTGAGGTCGGTGGCCTTGGAGCCGAGTCGGGCCATCACCATGCTCAGCCCGACGTTGAAGATCGTCTGGAGCAGCAGCATGGGGACGATCAGCACCCAGCGGAAGGTGATCGGCTCGCCGGTCAGCAGCACGATCGCGGCCAGCACCACCATCGACATGAGCAGCTGCTGGAGCTGGACCAGCGTCACGGTGATCGGCAGCGCGGCCCGCGGGAACTGGAGCGCCCGGATCAGGCCCAGGTTTCCGGTGATCGCGCTGGTGCCGTTGGACGCCGCGGTCTGGGTGAAGATGAAGATGAAGATGCCGGTGCACAGGTACGCGATGAAGTTCGGCACGTTCCGGTGCTGGGCCAGGATCACGCCGAAGATCAGGAAGTAGACCGCCGCGTTGGTGAGCGGTGTCAGCACCTGCCAGAGCTGACCGAGCTGGGTGTTGCTCAGCGAGGAGGCGACCTTCGCCCGCGAGTACGCGGTCATGAAGTGCCGGTACGCCCACAACCTGCGGGCGTACTCGCCCAGGGCGGGTCGTTCCCCGGCCACCCGTAGCCCGTACCGCTGGGCCAGCTGGGCCCGGGTCAGTCCGGATTCGGGGTCGGCCACCGCGGTGTTGGCCATGTTCAGGCGCTCCGATCTTTCGTGCTGATGGGGAGCAGTGCGGTGAATGAGATCCAGCGTGGCCGGGCGGGGAGGAGCCGCCTCGCTGCTGCATGGAAGGTAGTCCACCGAACGTCGGGACGCAACCGTACCGTCGTTGCGCTACATTGTTCCACGTGACGACCGAGAAGAGGCGTGCCCCGGCCGGCGCGGCGGTGCTGCGCGGGGAGATCACCAGTGCCATCCGCGCCGCCGTGATGCAGGAGTTGGCCGAGGTGGGCTACGGTCGCCTCTCCATCGAGGCGGTGGCCCGCCGGGCCGGTGTGAGCAAGACCGCCATCTACCGCCGCTGGCGTTCCAAGCTCGACCTGGTGCTGGACATGGTCTCGGCGGTGGCGGGGCGGAACATCCCGCTGCTGGACACCGGCAGCCTCCTCGGTGACCTGGAGATCCTGCTGCACGTGATGGCGCGTGCGTTGCGTCACCGGCTGGCCGCGCAGATCATCCCGGACCTGCTGGCCGAGGCGGCCCGCAACCCGCAGATCGCGGAGAAGCTGCAGGCCGCCCTGGACGACTACCAGCAGGCCATCGGCCGGATCCTGATCGGCCGGGCGGTCGAGCGCGGTGAGCTGTCCGCGGACACCGACCGGCGCGCCGCCGTCGATCTCATCGTCGGCCCGGTCTACTGGCGGATGGCGATCTCCCGGGCCCCGCTGGAGCCCACCGAGGTGCCCCGGATGGCGGCCGCGATCGTCGCCGCTCTGCGGGTAGCATGCGTGGGGCCTGTACGCGACGAGGTGGAAGTCTGAACCCCGGGCCGCCCCCGGAGGGCCGTCGTCGATCATGAACAGAAGGTCACATCCGGTCGGACAATCAGTGCAACCCGCTGGTTTTCCCGACAGACCGGTACCATCCCCCGAAATGTCTCTCATGAACCACGCGTCGACAGGAGGAAGCCCCATGGTCGGGCCGCATCCAGAGTTCATTCCCCCCGCACGGCCGATCATCGGCGAAGCCGAGATCGAGGCGGCCGTCCGGGTGCTGCGGAGCGGCCGGGTCGTGCAGGGCCCCGAGGTCGCCGCGTTCGAGGAGGAGTTCGGCGACCTGGTCGGCGGCCGGCACTGCGTCGCCGTCAACTCCGGCACCTCCGCGCTCCAGCTGACGCTGATGGCGCTCGGCTTCGGCCCGGGTGACGAGATCATCGTCCCGTCCTTCTCCTTCGCCGCCAGCGGCAACGCGGTCCGGCTGGTCGGCGCCGAGCCGGTCTTCGTGGACATCGAGCCGGGCAGCTTCTGCGTCGACCCGGAGGCGGTCGCCGCGGCGATCACGCCGAAGACGGTCGCGATCATGCCGGTGCACCTCTACGGCCACCCGGCCGCGATGGACCGGATCATGGCGATCGCGCAGCAGCACGGCCTCGCAGTGGTCGAGGACGCCGCGCAGGCGCACGGCGCCGAGCTGAACGGCACCCCGGTCGGCGCGTTCGGCACCGCCGGCTGCTTCAGCTTCTACCCGACGAAGAACATGCACTCCCTCGAGGGCGGCATGATCACCACCGCCGACGCGGACCTCGCCCGGACCCTGCGGCTGCTGCGCAACCAGGGCATGGAGCAGCGGTACGCCAACGAGATCGTCGGCGCCAACATGCGGATGACCGACGTGGCCGCCGCCATCGGCCGGGTGCAGCTCACCCAGCTCGCCGAGTGGACCGAGCAGCGCCGCGCCAACGCCAAGTTCCTCGACTCGGCGATCACCGGCATGGTCACCCCGCCCGTCGCCGACGGCGCCAAGCACGTCTACCACCAGTACACCGTGCGGGTGCGGGCCGACCGGGACGCCGCCCAGGCCCGCCTCACCGAGCTGGGCATCGGCAACGCGGTCTACTACCCGACCCCGATCCACCGGCTCAAGCCGTACCTCGACGCCGACGGCAAGCCGGGCGCGTGGGACCTGCCGGAGACCGAGCGGGCCGCCGCCGAGGTGGTCTCGCTGCCGGTGCACCCGTCGCTGAGCCCTGCCGACCTGGAGCGGATCGCCGAGGGCGCGAACCTGGCCGGGGGTGCCCGATGAGCGGACGGAAGCTGCGGGCCGGCCTGATCGGCCTCGGCGCGATGGGCCGCAACCACGCCCGCGTGCTGTCCAACCTGGACGGCGTCGAGCTGGTCGGCGTGGTCGACCCGGCCGGCGACGTGACCGGCACGCTGCGCGCGCCCGTCGTACCCGAGCTGAGCGACCTGCTCGCCCTCGGCGTCGACTACGCGGTGGTGGCCTGCCCGACGGCGCTGCACGAGCCGATCGGCATGGAGCTGGCCGCCAACGGCGTCTGCGCGCTCATCGAGAAGCCGCTCGCCCAGTCCGTCGACGCCGCCACCCGGCTGGTCGAGGCGTTCGAGAACGCCGGCCTGGTCGCCGGCGTCGGGCACATCGAGCGCTACAACCCGGCACTGCAGAGCCTGCGCACCCGCTTGGAGGCGGGCGAGCTGGGCGAGGTGTTCCAGGTCGTGACCCGGCGCCAGGGCCCGTTCCCGCACCGGATCGCCGACGTCGGCGTGGTGATGGACCTGGCCACCCACGACATCGACCTGACCGCCTGGGTGACCGGCCAGCAGTACAGCTCGGTCGCCGCCCGCACCGTCTCGCGCAGCGGCCGGCTGCACGAGGACATGGTCGCCGTGGTCGGCCAGCTCGCCGACGGCACGATGGTCAACCACCTGGTGAACTGGCTCAGCCCGCTCAAGGAGCGGTCGACTGTGGTCACCGGTGACAAGGGCTGCTTCGTGGCCGACACGCTCACCGCCGACCTGACCTTCTACGCCAACGCCGCCATCGACACCGAGTGGGAGGCGCTGCGCGCGTTCCGCGGCGTGGCCGAGGGCGACATGGTCCGCTACGCGATCCCGAAGCGGGAGCCGCTGCTGGTCGAGCACGAGCGCTTCCGGGACGCGGTCGAGGGCAAGCAGAGCGACATCGTCACGCTGCGGCAGGGTCTGCGTACCGTGCAGGTCGCGGCCGCCCTGCTGGAGTCGTCCGCCGACGGCAAGGTCGTGTCCGTCGCGGCCAGCGGCAGCGACGCGGAGCCGGCACTGCGATGAGCCCGGCGCCGGTGCGGCGGACGGTCTCCGCGGTACGGCGGCGGATTCCCCGGCGGTGGCGCATCGCGCTCCGCCGGGCCGCCGCCGGCGCGCGGCCCTGGCAGACCCCTTCGGTACGCGAACTGTGTGAACTCCCCGCCGGCACGCCGCTGCTAGTACACGCCGGCGGGATCACCGGCGACCGGGCGCTGGACGGCGTGCTGCGCGCGCTCGTCCGGCTGCCCGAGTTCCACCTGGCGCTGGTCTGCGACGAGGCGGAGCGGGCGCCGGCCCAGGACCTGACCCGCCGCGCCGGCAAGGCGCGCCGCCGGGTCCACGTGGTGCCGCGCCCGCGTACGGTGACGGCCGCGTTCCTCGCCCCGGCGGACGTGGCGGTGTTCGGGTTCGACCCGGACGCCGGTCTCGACCTGCTGGACACCTTCCTCGCCGCCGGGCTGCGGGTGGTCGCCGCCGACAGCCGGGTGACGCGCGAGCACCTGGCCCGGCACGCCGGGGGCGAATTCTTCGCGCCCGGCTCGCTGCCCTCGTTCACCAAGGCGGTGGAACGGGCCCGGCAGCGCGGCGGCGACGAGGCATCTCCCGCGCAGGAGCCGCCGGTCGCGCCGATCGAGGCCGGCACGCCCGGCCCGTGGCGTCCGCTCGGCGCCGGGCCGATCCGGCTGGGGCTGGGCACGGCGAACTACGCCGGGCAGCTCTCCGCCCTGGCGGTGGCGATCACCACAGCCCGCGCCGACGTCGGCGTGGAGCTGGTGATGGCCAAGCCACCGGCCACCTACCGCTACCCGGCCGACCGCTACCTGAACTACCCCGGCGAGCACCGGCTCGACGTGCAGATCGCGCGGGCCGAGCGGGTGCTCGGCTGGTACACCCACCTGATCGTGGACGCGTTCCGTCCGGTGCTCGGCCGGGCCAACGGCGACGACATCGCCGCGGACCTGCCCGCGTTGCGCCGGGCCCGGCTCAAGGTCGCGCTGCTGGCGCACGGCAGCGAGATCCGCCACCCGGGCGCGCACCTGGAGCGGCACGCCGAGTCCGCGTTCCGGGACGCCCCGGAGGACCTGATCGGGCAGCTCACCACAGTCGCCGAGCGGAACCGGCGCACCGCCGAGGAGAGCGGCCTGCCGTTCTTCGTGACCACCCCCGACCTGCTGGACGACGTGCCGTCCGCCACGTGGGCGCCGCTGATCGTCGACGTGGACGCCTGGGCCTGCGACCGCCCGGTGCTGGAACGCGCCCGGCCGGTGGTGCTGCACGCGCCGTCGAAGCGGTGGACCAAGGGCACCGACCGGCTCCTGCCCCGGTTGCAGGAGCTGCACGATCGACGGATCATCGAACTGCGCCTGGTGGAAGGGCTGCCGCACCACGAGATGCGGCGCCAGGTGCAGGAGTGCGACATCGTGGTCGACCAGCTGGTGATGGGCAGCTACGGCACCTTCTCCTGCGAGGGGATGGCCGCCGGCCGGGTCGTGGTGGCGTACCTCAGCGAGGGGCCGCACCGGGCCGCCGGGATCCAGCCGCCGATCGCCAACGCCACCCCCGGCACCCTCGTCAAGACCATCGAGTCGCTGCTCGACGACAGGCCCGCCGCGGTCGCCCTGGCCGCGGAGGGCACCCGTTACGTCCGTGACCACCACGACGGGCGGCGCACCGCCGAGGTCTTCGACGCCTTCCTCCGGTGACCCGCCCGACCACCACCCACGCCCGCACCGTCAACGAGGAGAAGCACCCGATGCAAGCTGGCGCTAACAGCGATGCCCGACCGACCCGGGGCCGGGTGGTGATGCTGGTCGACAACGGCGTCCACGGCGACTCCCGGGTGCAGAAGGCAGCGCGCTCGGCCGCCGACGCCGGCTGGGAGGTCTTCCTCCTCGGCATCCGCAACGCCCGCTCCGACGTGGACACCTGGCGCATCGGCGGCGCCGAGGTGCGGCTGCTGCGGGTACCCAAACCGCTGCACCGGCTGCCCCGGGAGTACAGCCGGTCGCTGCGCCGGCCGCTGGCGTACGCGTCCACCACCAAGGCCGCGTACCGGGTCCAGGAGATCAAGGCCTGGCAGGCCGATCTGTACGAGCGCCGCGTCCGCGCCCAGGCGCTGGGCGGCGGGCTTCCGGCCGCCGTGGGACGGGCGGCCCAGCTGCCGTCCCGCGCCGCCGCCACCGCGCTCGCCCGCTGGGTACGGTTCCGCAGCGGCGAGACCCGTCGGCTGCGCAAGGCGCAGACCGATCCGGAGGCGCTGTTCAGCCGCCTGCCCGTGCGGTTCTGGCAGGGGCTGCTGGGCGACCGCGCCTGGCGCCGGCTGGACCCGGGCCTGTGGGACTTCGAACTGGCCTTCCGCAAGACGCTCGACGAACTCAAGCCGGACATCATCCACGCCAACGACTTCCGGATGCTCGGCATCGGCGCGCGGGCGACGCTGCGGGCCCGGGCCGCCGGCCGGCGGACCAAGCTGGTCTGGGACGCCCACGAGTTCGTCGGCGGCATCACCGGCCGGGCCGACAACCCGCGCTGGCTGCCGGCCCAGATCGCCTACACGGCCGAGTACGCCGCCTATCCGGACGCCGTGGTGACCGTCTCCGACACGCTCGCCGACCTGCTCCAGGAGACCCACGGCCTGCCCGACCGGCCGGCCGTGGTGCTCAACGCGCCGATGGCGCCGCCGGCCGAGGCCGACGGCGACGTGCCGGACCTGCGGGCGCTGTGCGGCGTGGACAGCCGTACGCCGGTGCTCGTCTACTCCGGCGCGGTGAACCCGAGCCGGGGCTGCCAGATCATGGTGGAGGCGCTGCCGGAGCTGCCCGACGTGCACGTCGCGTTCGTGACCATGAACCCGAACGGCGACAACCAGTTCTCCGAGGCGCTGCGGGAGCGGGCCGCCGAACTCGGCGTCGCGGACCGTGTGCACCTGCTGCCGTACGTGGCGCACTGGCAGGTGGTGCCGTTCCTGTCCGGCGCGGACGCCGGGGTCATCCCGATCCACCACAAGCCCAACCACGAGCTGGCGCTGATCACGAAGTTCCTGGAGTACTCGCACGCCCGGCTGCCGATCGTGGTCAGCGACGTGAAGACCATGGCGCAGACCGCGCGGGCCACCGGGCAGGGTGAGGTGTTCACCGCCGAGGACCGGGCCGACTACGTCCGGGCCGTCCGGGCCGTGCTCGCCGACCCGGAGCGCTACCGGGCCGCCTACGACAAGCCCGGCCTGCTGGAGGGCTGGACCTGGGAGGCCCAGGCCCGGATCCTCGACGAGGTGTACGGCTCGCTGCTGGGCACGCCCGCCGCGAGCGGGGCGCGTCCTCCGGCGTCCCGGCGTCCCGGCGACGAGCGGGAGTACGCGGCCACCTCGCGCTGACCCCCGGCACAGAACGATTCGGCCGGCTCCCCCGTGACGGGGAGCCGGCCGAATCACGTGTACGCCGGTCAGCCGGACGTGGCCGGCGGCTCCAGCAGCAGCCGGTCGAAGTCCTTCTGCGTCACCGACCAGTCCCAGGTGCTCAGCACGTGCGACGCCGCGGCCCGGCCCGCCTCACGCCAGATCTCCTCGGTGGCGGTGAGGGCCAGGATCCGCTCGGCGGCCTCCTGCGGCGTACCCACCACCCAGTCGCTCGGGAACAGGCTCCGGGCGCTGTGCGGGCGGCCGGCGAAGAACGGCCAGTCGCGCACCACGGGCACCGCGCCGCTGGCCGCGCCCTCGACGAGCGCACAGTGGAAGCTCTCCCGCAGCGAGGTGCTGAGGATGACCCCGACGTCGGTGAGCGCACCGGGGACGTCCTCGGTACGGCCGGTCCGCACCACCGCGCCGGACGGCTCCAGCTCGGCCAGCTCGGCGTCGAGTTCCCGGACGTAGGCCGTGATCGCCGGGCTGAGCTCCGGGTTGAGGTCGTCGCCGACCAGCTTGAGACGGTACCGCTCGTCGTGCCGGCGCAGCTCCCGCAGCACCGCCAGGGCCCAGCGCGGGTCCTTCGCCAGGGAACTCAACCCGACCAGCCCGAGCGTGAACCGGCTGTCGGCGGAGACCTTCGGCGCCACGTACCGGTGCAGGTCCATCGCGTTGCTGATCATGTGGGTCCGCGGGCCCTGCGGCGCGCGCAGCCGCGGCACCGCGGCCAGCGCCAGGTCGCGCAGGTGCTCGGAGACGAAGACCACGTCGTCCACACGCGACCAGTCGGTCAGGTGCGGCCACCAGCTGAACGCCTCGAAGCTGTGCAGGCGGACGATCACCCGGGTGGTGCCCGGGTCGATCATCGTCAGCATCGCGGCGCCGAGGTTGCACCAGTCCACGAAGACCGTGTCCGCCCACTCCAGGTGGGGGCCCCACGCCTCCTGGACCTCCCCGGCCCGCTTGGAGGCGCCGGCGAGCATGTGGAGCGTCACGTTGGTGCGGCCGTTGCTGAGCACCGGGAGGATCGACTCCTCCATCAGGTTCAGCCGGCGGACCTCCACCCCGGGCATCGCCTCGTAGCGCTCCAGGATCGGCCCGAGGAAGTTGTCGTTCAGCCCGGTGAAGAAGAGCATCCGGTGCGGCCGGCCGGCGGGCGGGAACGCCGCCGGGCTCTGCCGCCCGCGCGGCGTCGCCATCGCCCGGCCGGCCTCGCTGTCGTGCAGCGGCGCGAGGAACTTCTCCGGGTCCTCGGCCAGCGGCGAGGTGGTGCCGTCGAACTGCACGATCCGGTGGAACATCAGGTTGAACGCGCGCAGCACGTGCGGCGCGGCCTTGCCCGGGTTGCGCTTCTTGAGGAAGCCGTCGGCGAGCTTGAGCTGACCTCGCACCACTGTCATCAGGTGCTCGGGCACCTTGCCCTGGCTCAGTTCCGCGTCCACGATCGGGCCGAGGAGCTGCCCCTTGGTCGCCGGGCTCTTCAGCCGGCCCTGCGCCGCCAGCGCCAGCCGCTTCGCGCTGGCGCCGTGCCCGGTCTTGAGCATGTTGCCGGTGACCCGCCGGGCGATCTTGCCGCGGTGCCGCTCCGGCAGACCGGGCGCCGTGACGGCGCCCTGCCAGAACCAGCGCACCGGGCCGAGCTTCATGGCCCGCTTGCCGGTGCTCATCTCGAACACCCGCTTCGCCAGGTCGACGGTCTGGTTGCGGGTGGCGCTCGCCAGCACGGTCGGGGCCGGGCCGACGGTGTTCAGCCGGGGTCGACGGTAGCGCGCCGGATCGGCGGACCGCTTCTCCACCGCCCGCAGCGCCGGGGCGATGCCGTAGACGGCGTCGGCCCGCCGGTAGCGCTGCGCGAGCTGCCAGACGGTGTGCAGGGCCTGCGCGTCGAGCGCGACCAGGACGTCGGCCCGCTTGGCGTGCCGGCGTACCCACGGGTCGCGCTGGGCGCGCAGCCACGGGCGCCGGGCCGGGGCCGCCCGCTTGACCGCCCGGCCGAAGCGGGGGCCCAGCTCGGTGGCGGTGGGCAGCAGGTGCACCTCGGCCAGCCCGGTCGCCGCCGGGATCTTCTCCACCGGGTCGAAGGTGGTGGCCACCCGTACGGTGACGCCCCTGTCACGGAACTGCTGAAGCGCGTCGGTCAGGACCGCCACCCGTCCGGGGACGGTGCCCATAACCATCAGGACCTCGATCATGACCTACCTTCTCGGGCCAGGACGCGCGCGCCGGCGGGGGAGGGCTGTGGGGTGCCGGCCGGACCGCCGGTGCCCAGCACCAGCTCGGTCACCTCCCGGACGGCGGGGATGAGCTGCTCCTCGCGGGCGTACTGCCGCGCCTCGGCGCGGGCCTTCTCCCGCTCGGCCGCGTCGGCGGTACGGGCCATCGCGGCGGCCCGCCGGAAGGCGCCGGTCAGCTCGGCCGGGTCCAGCCCGACCGCGCCGGTCCAGAGTGGATAGGTGGACAGCACCGTGGAGGCGTCGTGGTCGGCCTCGTGGGCGGAGACCACCGGCAGGCCGGTCGCCATGTACTCGTACACCTTGCCGGAGGTCATGTACCGGCCGCCGGTCACCATCAGCACCACCGCGTCCCAGCGGGAGTAGAGGTCGACCACCTCGGCCTTGGGCACCGAGCCGCCGACCAGCACGCCGTCGACGGCGGCGGCCCTGAGCAGCTCCGCGTGCGCGTTGTCGCCGCGCGCCCAGGCGGCGCCGATGTGGCCCCGCACCTCGAAGCGGGCGTCGGCCAGCGCCGGGTCCTCGGCGCGTGCCGTGCGCCAGCCCTCGAGCACGGCGCTCAGCAGCGGGACGGGAAGGTTCAGCGCGCCGAGGTAGCCGAAGGTCAGCGGCCGGTCCGGCGGGGCGGGGCGGACCTGGGCCGGGATGCTCGCCGCGTCGTAGCCGTTGCGCACGACCCGCATCTTGTGCGCCAGTTCCGGATAGCGCTCGCGGTACCAGCGGGAGATCGGCTCGTTGACGTTCCAGATGGCGACGGCGTTGGTGAGCAGCTTGATCTCCCACTGGCCGGAGACCGACTCCCGGGTGAACGCCTCACCGTTGTTGATCACGTCGACCGACCAGCCGTCGCGGAAGTCCACCACGTACGGCACCCGGTGCGTCTCCCACAGCTTCCAGGTCGCGGACAGGTTGACGTACGGCGCGCAGGTGGTCACCAGCAGGTCGACGTGCCGCTCCCGGTGGATCCGGAGCAGGGCCTTCTCCAGCGCCGGACGCCAGCCGCCGAAGACCGGCTCGGGAAAGACCTTGAGGTTCTGCTTGCGCAGGTCTGCCAGGTAGTCCTTGTGCGCCAGGGCACGCTGCTCGGTGAACGTGCGGATGTCGGTCTCGAGGTCGTCCCGGAACAGCGGCAGCTTCACCACGCGCACGCTGGGATCCACCCCCTGGGAGAGGGTGTGGTCGAGCCCGTACTCCCGTTCCCAGGCCTCGTCCGCGATGGTGACAGCGGTCACGTCCCAGCCCGCGGCGGCGAACTGGTTCGCGGTCTCCCGCATGCGGTAGGCGCAGCTCTTGGCCGCCGGTGGGAAGCCGATCGCGAGGTAGACCATGTGCGGCCGGGACCCGGACCGTCGCGGCCGGGGGAGTTTCAACGAGTCCCAGAGAGTTCGCCCGTTGTTCATCGATTCCGATCCTGGGGAGGTGGGGAGATGCCGTGTCGCGGCCTGGACGGCTCGGCCGGACGCGGTACCTGCTGTGCCGGTGGCCGCGTAACGACCGCCGGAGCGCGTGCGGACACTACAATAACGCCGTTTCGCGCGCCGGACCTGCCGCCGCCCGGCGGCCGGCGGGTGCGCCGTGCCCCGGATCACCGCGGTCCCGTCACCGGCGGTCCCGGCCGGCCGGACACGCCGTCTCGGCCGGTCCTCGACCGCGGCCTCCGCTTTCGTAGACTCCTACGCCATGACCGCGCCTGCGCCCGACACCCGCGACCGCGAGCCCGCCCCCACCGGCGGCGACGGGTCCGCGGCCGACGACTCGTCCGATCCGGGGTCGTCCACCCCGCGCCCGACGACGACCGCGGCCCCGGAGCAGCCGGAGCAGCCGGAGCCGGACACCGCGGCCGAAAAGCGGCGCGGCGGCCGGTGGCGGCGGGTCGACGCGCTGGTGGCCCTGGTCTACCTCGCCGGAGCGTTCTGGGTCACCGCCCGCGGCTGGCGCGACTACGACGGCCGGCTGCTCGGCAGCCGCCCGAACGACCAGGGCTTCAACGAGTGGATGCTGGCGTACGCGGCGCACGCGGTCACCAACCTGGAGAACCCGTTCTTCACCACGCTCCAGAACGCCCCGGCCGGCGTGAACCTGATGACGAACGTCGGGATGCAGCTGCCCGGCCTGGTGCTCACCCCGGTCACGCTGCTCTTCGGCGCGTCCTTCTCCTATCTGCTGTTCATCACGCTGAACCTGGCCGGCACCGGGTACGCCTGGTACCACGTGCTGTCCCGGCACGTGGTCGACTCCCGTGCGGCCGCGTTCGTCGGCGGACTGTTCTGCGCCTTCGCGCCGGCGCTGATCTCGCACAGCAACGGCCACCCGCACATCACCGCGCAGTGGCTGGTGCCGTTCATCGTCTGGCGGGTGATCGCGCTGTCCCGCGGCGAGCGGGTGATCCGCGACGGCCTGATCCTGGGCGGGCTGGTGGTCGCCCAGTTCTTCATCAGCCTGGAGATCCTCTTCCTGACCGCGCTCGGCTGCCTGATGCTGGTCCTGGCCTACCTCGTCTTCCGGCCCCGCGACGCGGTACGCCGGCTGCGCCCGCTGCTGTCCGGTCTGGCGATCACCGCCGTGCTCGTGTCCGCGGCGGCGGCGTACCCGCTGTGGATGCAGTTCGCCGGCCCACAGCACCGGGTCGGCCACCCCGGCACCCCGGACATCTACGCCCTCAAGCTCGGCTCGTTCGTCGAGTTCGCCACCAAGTCGATCGCCGGTGGCCCGACCAGCGCGATCGGCTGGGCGCCGAACACCACCGAGCAGGCCAGCTTCTACGGCTGGTCCCTGGTGGTGCTCGCGGCCGGGGTGCTCTGGTGGCTGCGCCGGGAGACCACGGTCCGGGTCCTCGGGGCCGTCGGCCTGGTGTCGGCGCTGTTCTCCATCGGCACCACCTGGACCGTCGGCACCCGTCGCACCGACGTCCCCGCGCCGTTCGCCCTGGTGCAGAACCTGCCCGTGTTCGACTCCGTGGTGGTGTCCCGGTTCGCGCTGATCACCACGGTGGCGCTCGGTGTGCTGCTGGCGGTCGCCGGGGACCGGCTCGCCGCCCGCCGCACCGAACCGGCCGGCCGGCTGGCCGCCCGCGTCGGGGCCGTGGCGGTGGCCGCCGCGCTGCTGCCGATCCTGCCGATGCCGCTGGACGCGAAGGGCCGCACCCCGGTGCCGGACTTCGTCACCGCCGGCACCTGGCGCGACCACGTGGCGCCCGGCCGCACGCTCGTCCCGGTCCCGGTGAACGGCATGACGTCGCTGTACTGGAGTTCTGCCGCGGTGGCCGGCTTCGCCGTCCCCGAGGGCTACTTCCTCGCGCCGGTCTCCGCCACCGACAACACCGGCCGCTGGGGCGTCGACCCGCAGCCCACGGCGAAGCTGCTCACCGCCGTCTCGCTCGGCGAGCGGGACACCACGGTCGGCCAGGCCGACGTCGACCAGGCGCGCGCCGACGTCCGCTACTGGAAGGCCGACGCCGTGGTGCTGCCCGACCGCGCCGCCCGCCGCCACGACGACCTGAAGACCGTGCTGGACGCGCTCTACGGCCCGGGGGAGCGGGTCGAGGACGTCTGGGTGTGGGACGTCCGGCCGTTCACCCGCTGACCGGTCACGGCGACTTCGTCCAGATCAGCAGCAGATAGCCGCCGAAGTAGGCGGAGAGCGCCACGAGCGTGACCAGCACCGTGCCGGCCCGGGCCCATCCGGCCCGGGCCAGGCCCACGGCGGCCGGCAGCAGCAGCGGGAACGCCGGCAGCAGGAACCGCGCCTTGGAGTGGTAGTAACCGGCCGCGCCGAGCGTGGTGACGAGCATCAGGCCGCTGTAGAGCAGCAACTGCCACGGCTGCCGGTCGATCGCGCTCAACGCGAAGAACATGATCGACAGCAGCGCCACCACGGTGACCACCAGCAGCGGCAACGCGGCCACCTGCACCAGCGCCTGCTGGCCCCGGTCGACGGTGTAGACGCCGAAGTCGAAGGTGGTGCCCCACCCGGCGGACTGGATGTGGAACCAGCCGTCCGGCCGGCCGGTCCGGGTGCCGACCCAGGCCAGGTAGCCCAGCCACCCGGCCGGGGCGAGCAGCAGCGCCGCCCAGGGCCGCCAGCCGTCGCGCCGCCTGACGACCGCCAGCAGCGCGGCCAGCCCCACCACCGGGATCAGCGACGAGGCGGTGGGCCGGGTCAGGCCGGCGAACAGGCACACCACACCGGCCGTCACCCAGTGCCGGCGCAGCAACGCGTACAGCGTCCAGGCGGCCAGCGCGGTGAACAGGCTCTCGCTGTAGCCCATCGACTCCACGACGGCGTGCGGCACGGCGCCCCAGAGCGCGGCGAGCAGGATGCCGGTACGCCTGTCGTGCAGGTGCTTGCCGATGGCGTACAGGCCCCAGGCGGCGGCCAGCGCGGCCAGCCACGCCACGACCAGCGCCGACTCGCGCGGGCTGAACGGGGAGAGCCGCTCCAGGGCCGCGGTCAGGCCCGGGTAGAGCGGGAAGAACGCCATGTTGCTCTGGGTCTTCTCGTACCCGTCGTAGCCGTGCTGGACGATCCCGAGGTACCAGTTGCCGTCGGCCCGGGTGAGCCGCTCGACCGGGGAGACGTCGATGTTGCGGGCCCACAGGTAGACGACGAGCACGCCGATCAGCCGGATCACCGCGTACAACGCCAGCGCGGGCGCCGCGTCCCGGGCGGCGTCGCGCAGCCGCCGGACGTAGCCGGGCCGGACGCGGTCGGCTGTGGCCGGGCCGGTCGGCGGGGCTGGTGCGGGCCGGCTGGGTTCCTCGGTGGTCACCACGTCCATTGTGCGGTCCCGTTCGCGCTGAGCTGCGATTGTCCGGAGGCCCGCGTGGCGCGGCCGGCGACCCGGCGAACGACCCGGAGCGGGCGCCGGTCGTTGAACAGGATGGAGGGTAGCAACCGTCACACCAGGTCGTGGGGCACCGGCGGCGGCGGGCGTTCGAGCCCGATCCGCTGTCGTAGACTCGCTCGGGTCCGCGGGCGCGGTGCTGGCGACGACGAAACGGGCAGGAATGGGATCTGACGGCACGACCGCAGCGGCGGGCACCCGGGGACGGGTCGTGATGCTGGTGGACAACGGGGTCATCGGGGACTCCCGGGTGCAGAAGGCGGCCCGCTCCGCCGCCGACGCCGGCTGGGACGTCGTGCTGCTCGGCCGCGCGCCGGTCGGCAGCCCGCAGAGCTGGCGCCTCGGCGCCGCCGAGGTACGCCTCGTGCCGATGCCCGAGCCGCTGGCCCGCCGCCGGCACGAGTTCCGCCGGGCCTGGCTGCGGCACCCGCTCGCCTATCCGCCCAGCGGCATCGCGGCGCAGCGTACCCAGGCGGTGAAGGCCTGGCGCGCGGACCTGGCGGTCCGCCGGGCGGCGCTCACCGTCGCTGCCCGCGAGTCCGGCGCGGGCCGGCCGGGCGGGCTGCCCTGGGCCGCGCTGCGCGCCGAGGAGAAGCTGTCCGGCCTGACCCGCAAGTGGGTCGGTTTCCGCAACCGTCAGCTCACCCGGGCCCGCAAGGGCCGCAAGCTGGACGGCCCCTGGGACCGCGCGTACACGCTGTTCTGGCGCAAGCTGCGCGGCGACGGCGCGTGGCGGCGCCTGGAACCGGGCCTGTGGGACTACGAACTGGCCTACGGCCCGGTGGTCGACGAGCTGGCGCCGGACCTGATCCACGCCAACGACTTCCGGATGCTCGGCGTCGGCGCCCGCGCGAAGGTCCGGGCCGCCGCGAAGGGCCGCCGGATCGCGCTGCTCTGGGACGCCCACGAATATCTGCCCGGCGTGCAGCCGTGGCGCGACAACGCCCGCTGGCTGCCCGGCAACGTGGCGCACGAGCGGGAGTACGTGCCGTACGCCGACGCCACCATGACCGTCTCCGGTGGTCTGGCCGACCTGCTGCGCACCGAGCACGGGCTGGCCGAACGGCCGGCGGTCGTGCTCAACGCACCCGCGGTGGACGAGTTGCCCGCGGATCCGGCCGGGCCGGCGCCGGACATCCGCGCCCGCTGCGGGCTCGGGCCGGACGAGCCGCTGCTGGTCTACAGCGGGGTGGCCGCCGCCAAGCGCGGCCTCGGCGTGATGGTCGAGGCGCTGCCCCGGCTGCCCGGCGCGCACGTCGCGTTCGTGGTCAACAAGCCCGACTCGGCGTACGTCAGGGGCCTGGTCACCCGGGCCGGTGAGCTGGACGTGGCGGACCGGGTGCACGTGCTGCCGTACGTGCCGCACCACCAGGTGGTCCGGTATCTCGGCGGCGCGCAGGTCGGCGTCATCCCGATCCAGCACTGGCCGAACCACGAGATCGCGCTGATCACCAAGTTCTTCGAGTATTCACACGCCCGCCTGCCACTGGTCGTCTCCGACGTGCGCACCATGGCCGAGACTGTCCGGGAGACCGGTCAGGGTGAGGTGTTCCGCGCCGAGGACGTGGCCGACTTCGTCCGCGCGGTCACCGCGGTGCTCGCCGACCCGCAGCGGTACCGCGCCGCGTACGACCGGCCGGGCCTGCTGGCCGGCTGGACCTGGGAGGCGCAGGCGCGGGTTCTCGACGAGGTCTACTCCCGGCTGCTGCCCGACGCGCCGCCCCGGCCGACGCCGCCGGCGCACGCCCCGGTGGAGCCGGCACAGGTGGAGGTGGGCGCGTGAACGGGCCGGACGTGACGGTGGTGGTCGCCGTCTACAACACCATGCCGTACCTGACCGCCTGCCTCGACTCGCTCGTCGGGCAGAGCATCGGCCGGGACCGGCTGGAGGTCGTCGCCGTCGACGACGGCTCCACCGACGGCAGCGGCGCGGAACTGGACCGCTACGCCGAGCGGTACCCGGGCACGGTCCGGGTGCTGCACCAGGCCAACTCCGGCGGCCCGGCGGCGCCGAGCAACCTGGCGCTCGACCACGCCCGCGGCCGGTACGTCTTCTTCATCGGCTCGGACGACCACCTCGGCCCGGAGGCGCTGGAGCGCCTCGTCGACGCCGCCGACCGGTGGGACTCCGACGTGGTGCTCGGCCGGATGGTCGGCACCAACAAGCGCTACGTGCACCAGGCCGTCTACGCCACCACCCGGGAGCGGCTCGACCTGTTCGACAGCGACCTGCCCTGGTCGTTGTCGAACACCAAGCTGTTCCGCCGGGACCTGATCGAGCGGCACGGCCTGCGGTTCCGTACGGACATGCGGATGGGCAGCGACCAGCCGTTCACGCTGGAGGCGTGCGTCCGGGCGAAGAAGGTGTCGGTCCTCGGCGACTACGAGTTCTACTACGCGGTCAAGCGGGACAACGCCCAGAACATCACGTACGCCAGCCGGTTCGAGGAGCGGCTGCGCTGCGCCGAGGAACTCGTCGGGTTCGTCGCCGGCCTGATCGAGCCCGGCCCGCGGCGGGACGCGGTGCTGGTGCGCCACTTCACCTGGGAGGTGGCGAAGCTGCTCCGCGCGGAGTTCCTCGCCCTCGCCCCGGACGTGCAGCGGCACGTCCACGACCGGATCCGCAAGCTCGCCGAGGCGTACCTGACCGACGGGGTGACCGCCCGGATGGCGCCCGAGGAGCGGCTGCGGGTGGCGGTGGCGCGCGACGGCGACCTGGACGCGCTGTGCACGCTCATCGGCCAGCAGTCCGACCGGTCACTGCCCGAGGTGGTCGTCGACGGCGACCGCTGGTACGCCGACCACGTCGGCTTCCGCGATCCGGCGTTCGGCTACCCGGACGACTGGTACGACGTCACCGAGCGGGCCGCCGCGATACTGGCCAAGCTGACCGCGACCGGGCTGGCCTGGGGACGCGACGCCGCCGGGGCGCGGGCCCTGGTGGTCACCGCCCGCAGCCGCTGGGCCGAGCTGGCCGAGCTGAGCGCGGAGGCGCTGCGGGTCAGTGTGGGCGATCTGACGGGTGTCACGTCGGCCGAGTCCTCCGGCAGCGGTACCGTCGTACGAACGGACTTCGCGGTGGACCGGTTGCTGGCGGTCGTCGCGGGGACAGGCGAGCGTCGTATCGTACGCGCCGAGGTCTCCGCCCTGGGCGGGACGGGCTCGGCGCCGTTGCGCACCGACCGCCCCGTCGCCGCACCCCGGCTGGTGGCCCGGCGCGGTGTCCGCTGGCACCTCGTCACACCCACCACGAACCACAAGGGCCAGGTGATCGTCGCGATCACGCCGGTGACCCCCGGTCGGTTCCTTGCCCGCCTGCGCCGAATCTGGCCCTCTGGAGGAAAGTAGTTCATGAACATCTGCGTCGTCGCGCTCGGCAAGATCGGTCTGCCGCTGGCCGTGCAGTTCGCGTCCAAGGGGCACCGGGTGATCGGCGCCGACGTCTCCGAGCGGGTCGTCCAGCTGGTCAACGACGGTGCCGTGCCCTTCCCGGGTGAGGCCGACCTGGACGTCAAGCTCAAGGAGACGGTGGCCGCCGGCCTGCTGTCGGCCACCACCGACACCGCCGCCGCGGTCGCCGAGTCGGAGGCGGTCGTCGTGGTCGTGCCGCTGTTCGTGGACGCCGAGGGCGTGCCGGACTTCGGCTGGATGGACGACGCCACCCGGGCCATCGCCCGTGGGTTGAAGCCGGGCACGCTGGTCAGCTACGAGACCACGCTGCCGGTCGGCACCACCCGTAACCGGTGGGCGTCGATGCTCGCCGAGGGCTCCGGCCTGACCGCCGGCACCGACTTCCACCTGGTGTTCAGCCCCGAGCGGGTGCTCACCGGGCGGGTCTTCGCCGACCTGCGCCGCTACCCGAAGCTGGTCGGCGGCATCGACGAGGCGTCGGCCGCGCACGGCGTGCGGTTCTACGAGGCGGTGCTCGACTTCGACGAGCGCCCCGACCTGGACCGGCCGAACGGCGTCTGGGACCTCGGCTCCGCCGAGGCGTCCGAGCTGGCCAAGCTCGCCGAGACGACCTACCGGGACGTGAACATCGGCCTGGCGAACCAGTTCGCCCGCTTCGCCGACACCGTCGGCGTGGACGTCACCAAGGTCATCGAGGCGTGCAACACGCAGCCGTACAGCCACATCCACTCGCCGGGCATCGCGGTCGGCGGCCACTGCATCCCGATCTACCCGCGGATGTACCTGTGGAACGACCCGGCCGCCACCGTGGTCCGCTCGGCCCGCGAGGCCAACGCGGCCATGCCGGAGTACGCGGTCGACCTGCTCGCCGCCGCGTACGGCGATCTGACCGGCGTGGGCGTGCTGGTGCTGGGCGCCGCCTACCGGGGTGGCGTCAAGGAGACCGCGTTCTCCGGTGTCTTCCCGACCGTGGACGCGCTGCGCCGGCGGGGTGCGGTGCCGTACGTCTCGGACCCGATGTACACGAACGAGGAGCTGGTCGCGCACGGCCTGCCCGGGTACGACGGCGAGCCGGTCGGCGCCGCGGTGATCCAGGCCGACCACGCCGAGTACCGCACCCTCGCCCCGGCCGACCTGCCGGGCGTGACGGTGCTGGTCGACGGCCGCCGGGTCACCGACCCGGCGCGCTGGACCGGCGTGCGCCGGGTGGTCATCGGGGGCTGACCCCACCGACTCCGCGGGCCCCGGCCGTCTCGAACGGCCGGGGCCCGTCGCGTGCCGCCGCCGGGATGAGCCGGGATCACGCCGTGTGGAGTTCACCTGCCGGACACCCCGGCAATACTTGTGTCATGTGATCCGTTTAGGGTCGCAGCCGTCGGAAATCGACCCGCACCGACATCGGTGGGGCAGACAGGGAGCGTGTCGTTGTTCAGCAGAGTACGCAGCCAGCAGGGTCTCGCCGCGGTCGGCGCGACGCTCCTCGGCTACGCGGTCATGGTCCTCGCCGGAGTTCTCGGCCTGGTGGTCCCGTACGCGGTGGCCGCGGTGGTCGCCGTCGCCGGTGAGCTGGCCCTGGCCGGGCGGCACACCGAGACCGCCACGCTGCTCGACAAGGCCGGTCTGGGCGAGACATTCCGGCGGCTGGTGCGGGACCTGTCGGTGGTCCTGCTCGTGGTCGCCGCGGTGCGTCCCGGCGTGGCCGGCACCGTCGCCGTCCTGCTGCTGCCCGCCGCGCTGTGGACCGTGGCCGTCGCCACCAACGCGGTGACCAAGGTGATCGACGGCCGGGTCGACCCACCGGCGTACACCCGCAACATCGACCTCGGCGCGCTGCGGCGGGTTCCGGTGCCGCCGGCCTGGGCGCGGCTGCTGGCCGGGCTGCGCATGCCGCTGCTGAACGTGCTGCTGGTGCCCGCGGCAGTGGTGGCCGCCGCACTCGACCGGGTCGCCCCGGTGGTGCTCACCGCCCTGGTCACGCTCGCCGCCGGCCTGGTCACCGCCGCGGTGCTGGCGCTCACCGCGCTGCGCGGCCGGGGCAAGGCCCCGGGTGTGCTGCCCGCCGTGCACGACTGGATGGCCCGGGAACGGCCCGAGGTGGCGCTCTACTTCGCCGGCCCGGCCAAGGACGTCTACCAGGCCAACATGTGGCTCGCGCCGGTGGAGGCGACCGGCCGTCGCGCCGTCGTGCTGCTGCGCGCCGCGGACGCGTTCGAGCAGCTCGCCGACACCCGGCTGCCGGTGATCTGCGTGCCGGCCGGCGTCGACTTCATGAACCTGGACCTGGGCTCGCTGCGCGTGGCGCTGTACGCCGCGAACGTCGGCGCCAACATCCACCTGCTGCGGGAGCCGGGCGTGAAGCACGTCTTCGTCGGCCACGGCGACAGCGACAAGCAGGCGAGCGTCAACCCGTACAGCAAGGTGTACGACGAGGTCTGGGTGGCCGGGCCGGCCGGGCGGGAACGGTACGCCCGGGCCGACGTCGGCGTGCTGGACCGCGACATCGTGGAGGTCGGCCGCCCGCAGCTCGCCGGGGTGCACACGTTCGGCTCGGGCGCCGCCGACCACCGCTTCACGGTGCTGTACGCGCCGACCTGGGAGGGCTGGCTCGACGACGACCCGTACCACACGTCGCTCGTGCTGATGGGTGAGCGGATCGTGTCCGGCCTGCTCGCAGCCGGGGACGTGCGGGTGATCTACAAGCCGCACCCGCTGACCGGGACGCGCTCGCCGAAGGCCCGCGCCGTGCACGAGCGGATCGTGTCCCGGATCAAGGCCGCCGGCGGCGAGACCGATCCGTCCTCGCTGGACGGCACCGCGCACCTGGTGGTCACCGGCCGCACGCCGGGGCTGTTCGACTGCTTCAACGTCACCGACCTGCTGGTCAGCGACGTGTCCAGCGTGGTCTCCGACTTCGTGCAGAGCGAGCGCCCGTACGTGGTGGCGAATCCGGCCGGCCTGCCCGAGGACGAGTTCCGGCGGCAGTTCCCGACCGCTCGGGCGGCGTACCTGCTCTCGGCGGACTGCGGCGAGCTGACGAAGATCCTCGACGTGACCCGGGCCGGGGACGACCCGATGACCGGGGCGCGGCGGGAGCTGAAGGAGTACCTGCTCGGCCCGGCCGGGTCGAATCCGATGGACCGGTTCCGGGACGAGATCGGCCGGCTCTGCGGCTGAGGCGTACCGACGGAGCAGGGGCGACGACCGCGCCGGTCGTCGCCCCTGTCTCGTCCGGTCAGCCCTGGTGCGGCGGGTTGTCGACGTCGCGGGAGATGACCTCGCCCTTGGCGTCGACCCAGCCCTTCGGGCGGGCCGGGTTGCCGGCCACCAGCTGGTACGGCTTGACGTCGCGGGTCACCACCGAGCCGGCGGCGATCATCGCGTACTCGCCGACCTCGATGCCGCACACGAGCGTGGCGTTCGCGCCGATCGACGCGCCCCGGCGGACGAGCGTCGGGGTGATCGTCCAGTCCGGATTCTGGGCGCGCGGACGGAAGTCGTTGGTGAACACCGCGCACGGGCCCACGAACACCTCGTCCTCGATGGTCACGCCCTGGTAGACCGAGACGTTGTTCTGGATCTTCACCAGGTCGCCGACGGTGACGCCCGCGTCGACGTAGACGTTGCGGCCGATCACGCAGCCGGCGCCGACCTGGGCGCTGGACCGGATGTGCGCCAGGTGCCAGACCTTGGTGCCGTCGCCGACCTGGGCGCCGGACTCCACGTCGGCCGTCGGGTGGACGAAGACGGAGGCGGACCGGTCGTTGCTGTCAGTCATCTCAACTCGCATCACATGCCAGGGCGCGTCGCGCCGTCGGGCGGGCTCGACGCAGCATAACGAGCGCTCACCCGAGCAGTTCGGCCACCGCGTCGGCGGCGGGCCGGTCGGCCGGCAGGGGGTGCGCGGCGACCACCGCGTCCACCGGCAACGCCCCGTACAGGTGCGGGAACAGCGCGCCGCCGCGGGACTCCTCCCAGCGCAGCGCGTCGCCGAGCCGGGACTCGTCCACCGCGAGCACGGTCAGGCCGGTGACCCCGGCGAAGAACCTCCGCGCGGTCTCCACCACCTGGTCGGCGGCGGACAAGTGGACGTAGCCGTCCTGCCGGTCCATCGCGGTGCCGGCGAACCGCCCGTCCGCCCGCGCCTGCGTCCACTCGTCGTCGGTGAGAATCTTGTAGATCACGGCAGCAGCCTAGAGCGGCCTCGCGTCCCGGCGGCGCGTCTGCCACCATTCGCAGGGCAACACGTCGAGTCGAGGGAGGAACGGGTGCGGATCCTCCTGGTCGAGGACGACCGCCGGGTCGCCGCGGCGTTGTCGTCCGCGCTGACCCGGCGCGGCTACCAGGTGGAACACGCCGCGACGGTGGCCGCCGCGCTCTCCGCCGCCCCCTGCGACCTGGTGCTGCTCGACCTGGGGCTGCCCGACGGCGACGGCACCGACCTGTGCCGCGAGCTGCGGCGGCGCAGCAGCCGGCTCGGCATCATCGCGGTGACCGCGCGCGGTGAGGAACGCGACCGGGTGCTGGGGCTGCGGCTGGGCGCCGACGACTACGTGGTGAAGCCGTTCTCGATGGTGGAGCTGCAGGCGCGGATCGAGGCGGTGCTGCGCCGGGCCGCGCACACCGCGCCGCAGCGCAACCTGATCGAGGCCGGTGCGGTCCGCATCGACGTGGGCGGCCGGACGGTGACGGTGGCCGGCCGGGACGTCTCGCTCACCCGCAAGGAGTTCGACATCCTGCTGTCCCTGGCCCGCCAGCCCGGGGCGGCGGTGCCGCGCGAGCGGATCCTGCTCGATGTGTGGGGCACCACCTGGGCCGACCGGCACACCGTGGAGGTGCACGTCGGGTCGCTGCGCGGCAAGCTCGGCGACCCGACGCTGGTGGAGACCGTACGCGGGGTCGGCTACCGGCTCCGCGAGGCGTGAGGGCCGGTTCGTGCGCCGCCGGCTGGTGATCAGCTACCTGCTGCTGATGGTGCTGGTCCTGATCGCCCTGGAGACGCCGCTGGCGGCCACGCTCGCGACCCGGGAGACGGACCGGGTCCGCGCCGACCGTCTCGCCGACGCCACCCGGTTCGCCTCGCTGGCCGGGCCGGCGTTGCGGGGCGGCAGCCCCGGCC
Organism: Micromonospora globosa; assembly: GCF_000717585.1. Taxonomy (NCBI): domain Bacteria; kingdom Bacillati; phylum Actinomycetota; class Actinomycetes; order Micromonosporales; family Micromonosporaceae; genus Micromonospora; species Micromonospora globosa. The sequence continues at coordinate 167,434 of NZ_JNZR01000007.1, read as the reverse complement.
CGCTGGACGGGGAACTGGCCGCCTACGACGCGCTCTACGGCATCGGCGCGGCCGTGGTGGACCGGGACCGCCGTACCGTGGTGGCCTCGTCCGGGTGGGAACCGGGCGCGGGCACCCGCGCGGCGCTCGACACCGCCCTGTCCGGGCAGCAGTTCAGCGGCCCGGAGTCGGTCTGGCCGTGGGTCGGCGGGCCGGTGGTGACGGCCGTGCCGATCAACGACGGCGGCGAGGTGCTCGGCGCCGTGGTCACGACCAGCCCGGCGGACGGCGTGCGCCGCACCGTCACCGTGTGGTGGCTGCTGCTCGCGGGCATCGGCCTGCTGGCGGTGCTGGCCTGCGTCTCGACCGCGTTCGGGCTGGCCGGCTGGGTGCTGCGCCCGGTCACCGAGCTGGACGCGGTGACCCACGAGATCGCCGAGGGCCGCCGCGCCGCGCGGGTCCGCGCCGGACTCGGGCCGCCCGAACTGCGCCGGTTGGCGACCAGCTTCAACGACATGGCCGACGCGGTCTCCGACGTGATGGACCGGCAACGCGCCTTCGTCGCGCACGCCAGCCACCAGCTCCGCAACCCGCTCACCGCGCTGCGGCTGCGGGTGGAGGAACTGGGCCCCAGCCTCACCGACCCGGACGGGCGCGCCGAGCACCGGCTGGCGCTGGAGGAGACCGACCGGCTCGCGACGGTGCTCGACGCGCTGCTCACGCTGGCCCGCGCCGAGCGGGAGGAGAACGAGCGGGTGACTGTGGACGCCACCGCCACCGCCGCCTCCCGGGTGGCCGCCTGGCTGCCGCTGGCCCGGCACCGCGAGGTCACGCTCCGCCTCGACGCCGAGGACGCGCCGGCGTACGCCCGGACCGTGCCGACCGCCATCGACCAGGCGCTGGACGCCCTGATCGACAACGCGGTGAAGTTCAGCGGCGCCGGTGGAGAGGTGACGGTGACCGTACGGGCCGCCGACGGCGGGACGGTGCTGACCGTCGGCGACACCGGCCCGGGCATGACCACCAGTCAGCTCGACCAGGCCACCGAGCGGTTCTGGCGGGCGCCGGACGCGCAGAACGTGGACGGCGTGGGCCTCGGGCTGACCATCGCGGCGGTGCTCGTGGACGCCTCCGACGGCCGGCTCACCATGCGCCAGGGCGAGCCCCGGGGCCTGGTCGCCGAGCTGTGGTTCCCGGCGCCCGCCGACGCGCCGGTCCGGTGCTGACCCGCGTCAGGGCTTCGCGGCGCGATACCACTGCGCCGCGCCCGGATGCAGCGGCAGCGGGGTGGTGACGATCGCCGACCGGGGACTCATCCGTCCCGCCGCCGGGTGCGCGGCGGCCAGCTCCTCCCGGCGGTCCATCAGCAGCCGGGTCACCTCCCGCACCAGCGCGGCGGGCAGGTCGGCGCGGACGATCAGGTAGTTCGGGTTCGCCACCGTGCTGACCGGGGCGGCCCGGTACACCGAGCGCGGCACGTCCCGGGTCACGTAGACCTGCCCGTACGCCCGGCGCAGCGGCTCGGTCCAGTCGCCCAGGTCCACGATCCGCAGCGAGGTCCGCTGGGCCAGGTCGGCGACGCCGCGCACGGGTAGCCCGCCGGAGAAGAAGAACGCGTCGATCCGCCCCTCGCGCAGGGCCGCCACCGAGTCGTCCAGCCCCAGGTGTTCCTGGCGTACCCGGTCGCCACCGAGCTGGGCCACCGCCAGCAGACGGGTGGCGGTGATCTCCGTGCCGGAGCCGTCGGCGCCCACCGACACCCGCCGGCCGCGCAGGTCGCCGAGCGTGCGGATCGGCCCGCCGGCGCGGGTCACCAGGTGCAGCAGGTCGTCGTAGACCCGGGCCACCGCGAGCACCGACGGATGCTCGGGCTCGCGCGGCGGCAGCACGTCGGCCTGGGTGAAGCCCAGCTCGGCCTCCCCAGCGCCGACCAGCCGGACGTTCTGCGCCGAGGCGGCGGTGACCACCACCTCGGCCCGTACGCCGGGCAGCTCCCGGTTGAGCAGCGCCGCGAGCGACTGGCCGAAGGCGTGGTAGACGGCGGTCGGGCTGCCGGTGGCGATGCGGATGCGGGTCGGCTCGGACGGCTCGTCCCGGCACCCGGTGAGCCCGGCGACGAGCAGGAGCACCAGCGCGAGCGGGGCGGCGGCGCGCACAGGCCAGTGTCGGCTCACGGGCTGCACTCTGCGCCGTGCACCCGCCGTGGCGCAAGCCCACGCGGCGCACGCACCACCGCAGGCCCGGCGTGCGGCAGTCTCGGGCCGGGCCGGTCAGCTCGCCGGGGCCAGCTCCGCGCTCTCGGTGATCCGCTCCCGGTGCTCGCCGTTCGGCACCACCACGAGGAAGCAACCCGACCCGGGCCGCAGCGCCGCCGGCACGTCCAGCAGCGCCGCGCCGCGTACCAGCACCGCCGCCAGGTCCCGGTCGGCGAGCCGGATGCCGAGGCAGTGCCGGCGGACGTGCCGGCCGCCCGCGAGCAGCGCCGCCCGCCAGGCCGCCGCGGCCAGCCGGGGCCGCCACAGCCGCCGCGGCGCCGAGGCGCCCGGGAACGGCCCGCCGAGCAGCTCCCGGCGGCCCTGCCGCCAGCCCGCGGTCAGCAGATTCGCGTACGCCGCCCGGTGCTGCGGCGGCACCGACAGCCGGTGCAGCTCGTAGCGGCGGCGCAGGCCACCGGTGGTCAGCTCGTGCTCCACCGGCACGTCGAGGCGTCCCAGCAGCTGCCGCATCCGTTGCGCCGCGTCCTCGCGGTTGAACTCGGCGATGCCGCCGCGGTGCGGTCCGGAGTCGAGGCGGCGTACGTCGGCGGCCGGCGGCGGCGTGCAGCGCACCATGCAGGCGACCTCGAAGGCGTCGGTCAGGGTCAGCCAGTCCAGCGGCGGCGGCGACGGGCGCGGGCGGTCGAGCAGCGTGGTGAGCATCGGCGCGGCTCCTCGGTCGTCGGGGTACCTCTACCGTCGCTGCCGAGCGCCGGACCGGGAACCGCTGCGCCCGAGCCTTGAGCAAAATTTGCGGGAAGCCCGCGGCTCAGAGCTCGGTGACCACCAGGTCGACCTGCCGGGGCCGCCCGGCCGCCCGGGGTGCCTCCTCGACCGTGTACTTCAGCTCCCGCAGCGCCCCCACCAGCGCGTCGGCGGTACGCGGCCGGGCGTCGGCGAGCAGCAGATCCCGCACCAGCCGGCCCTTCGTGGCCTTGTTGAAGTGGCTCACCACCGACCGGGCCGGCGTGCCGTCCACGATCCGTTCGTGCAGCACCCGTACCGTCACCGTGCGTTCGGCGAGCGCGCCGCGCGGCGTCCAGGTGGCCGCGTACGCGCCGGAGCGCAGGTCCAGCACCGGGCCGCGCCCGGCGGCGGGTTCCAGTACCGGGCCGAGCGCCGCCCGCCAGTACGCCGACAGCGCGCCGAGCCCCGGCAGCCGCGCCCCGATCGGGCAGCGGTACGGCGGAATCCGGTCGGCGAAGCGTACCGCGCCCCACAGGCCGGAGCTGATCAGCACCTGGCGGCGGGCCGCCCGCTGCGCGTCGGGGGGCAGCGTGTCCAGGCCGAGCGCCTCGTAGAGCACGCCGGTGTAGAGGCGTCCGGCCGGGGCGGTCGCTGCCTCCCGCAGCCGGGCGTTGCGCCGCAGCTCGCCGCGCTGCCCCTCGGTGAGGCCCAGCGCGGTCCGGGCCGCCGTCTCGTCCGGCCCGGCGCACAGGTCGACGAGCGCGGTCAGGACCGCCTCCCGGGCCGGGTTCAGCTCGGTCAGGGACAGCCGGGACAGGTCCAGCCGGCGGCCGGTGCCGGCCTCGGCCTTTCCCTCCGACGGGGGCAGCAGGATGAGCACCGGCACAGCGTACGGGCCGGGGTCAGCGCCACGGCCGCACGGCACGGTCGGGGTGGTACACGCGACTGCCGCCCACCTCGGCCACCACCGCCGCGTCGGCGCGGTCGCCCAGCAGCCGCCGCAGTGTGCGCTCGGCCGGGGAGCCGACCGCCACCACGTACCCGGGCCGTTCCGCGCGCGCCACCCGCTGCCAGTACGCCGGATAGCGGTTCTGCCCGGGCGTCAGCGCCCCGTCGAGCACGCCGCAGGCAACGGTCTCTCCGGTGTTGAAGATCAGCCGGTTGCAGGTCCAGTAGTCCCCGTACACCTCGTGCAACCCGGCGTCCCGCACCGTGTCGGCGAGGCGGCGGGCGGTGCGTTCCTCGTCCCGTACGCCCGGCACGCCGGCCAGGAACGCCACGGTCCCGGCAACGGTGGCGGCGGTCAGCCCGGCCAGCACCACCGCCGCCGCGGTGCCGCCGAGCCGGGCCGTCCACCCGGTGGTGGCCCGCAGGGCGTGCGCGGCGGCCAGCCAGAGCGGCCACAGCACGGCCGGCAGCGAGATCTGGAGCACCGACAGGTAGCGGGCGTTGCCGAGCGGGTCGGTCGCGGCGAGCGGGCTGCGCACGTACGCCAGAAGTGTCAGCACCGCGCCCGCGACCAGGGCGAGGATCGCCACGGCCCGGACCCGCGCGGCGTGGTCGGCGGCCCGGCGGTACGCGATCAGCCCGAGCGCGGCGGCGGCCACCAGCAGCACCGGGTAGAGCACGCCGAACCACTGCGCCCAGCGCGCGCAGCCGTCCATCGGACACATGCCCGACGCCAGTGGCACCCCCTCCAGCAGCCCGCCGCGCAGGCGTTCGGCCAGCGACGGCGCGACGCCCTCCTTGGTGCTGATCTCGCGGAACACCGACAGCGAGTCCTGCCCGGGCGGCGCGACGAGGTTGTCCTTGACCACCGGGGCGATCCCGGCCAGGAAGCCCGCGACCAGCAGCACGCCCGGCCAGCCGATCAGGTCCCGGGGCACCGCCACCGCGAGCACCACCGCCGCGACCAGCAGATACGGCGCGATCAGCCAGTCCGACCAGAGCGCCAGCCCGGCGAGCAGCCCGAACGCGCCGGTGGCCAGCCAGCAGTGCCGGATCCGTCGGCCGCCGAGGGCCACCGCGATCAGCAGCATCGCCAGCACCGCCGGCTTCACCTCCGGGCGGCCGCCGACCGCTGTGAGCTGGTCGCGGACCACGCGTTCCGAGCCGAGCGCCAGCAGGCCCACCACGACCACCGCCAGCCAGGGGGAGAACAGGCGGCGGGTCAGCCGGTACGCCAGCCACAGGAAGATCGCGAAGAGCGCGAGCAGCGGCAGCCGCAGCACCGGCCAGCTCGGCCCGGCCCAGCCGACGAGCGGCGCGGCCAGGTACGACTCCAGCACGCCCATGTAGCGCTGGCCGTAGAGGAAGACCGGCCGCTCACCACCGGCGGCGATGTGCAGCGCGGCCAGGCCGAACGTGGCCTCGTCGCTGTTCGACGCGGGCACCGTGAGCAGCGTCAGCACCAGCCGGTAGCCGACCCCCGCGGCGCCGAGCAGCAGCGCCACCAGCGCCGGCGCGTCCGGACGCGGTCGTACCGGGTTCCGCTTCGTCGTCGACACGACCAACGCCCCCGTCGTCGTCCCGACCGCAGTCTGTCACGGCGGCGCCCGGCGCCGGGGCGGATCGGCGTGGATCACTCGCGTGGCCCGGCCGGTCCGGTTGTGGCACTGTTGCCGTGTGCCGCCCACACCACCGGACCAGCTGGCCGTCCCGCAACTGCACCGCGCCGCGCGCTTCGAGGACGCCGTGCACGGCCTGGTGGAGCGCCGGTTGCGGCGCACCGGGTGGCAGCCCAACATCATCGCGTACGCGGGTTACGGCGCCCCCGGCTGGGCGCGCGTGCTCTGCCGGGTGCTGCTGGGCCGCCCGGACACGCGGCGGCGGGGCCGGCTGGACAAGGTGCGGGGCTGGCGCAGCTTCGCCACGCTGCCCGCCAAGCACATCACGGTGACCATCGAGGCCGACGGCGTGCGCCAGGAGGTGACCGCCGACCGCAGTGGCTTCGTCGACACCGTGATCGAGGCCGACTTCACCCCCGGCTGGGGCTGCGTACGCCTCAGCGTCGCCGACGCCGAACCGGTGGAGGCGCTGGTACGCATCCTCGACCCGGCCGTCCGCTTCGGCATCCTCTCCGACATCGACGACACCGTCATGGTGACCGCGCTGCCCCGGCCGCTGCTGGCCGCGTGGAACACGTTCGTGCTCGACGAGCACGCCCGCACCGCCGTGCCGGGCATGGCCGTGCTGTACGAGCGGCTGGCCACCGCCCACCCGGGCGCGCCGGTCTTCTACCTGTCCACCGGCGCGTGGAACGTCGCGCCGACGCTCACCCGGTTCCTGTCCCGGCACCTCTACCCGGCCGGGCCGCTGCTGCTCACGGACTGGGGACCGACCGCCGACAGGTGGTTCCGCAGCGGCCGGGAGCACAAGCGGGCCACGCTGGCCCGGCTGTCCCGGGAGTTCCCCGAGGTGCGGTGGCTGCTGATCGGCGACGACGGGCAGCACGACCCGGAGATCTACCGGGAGTTCGCCGCCGCGCACCCGGACAACGTCGCGGGGGTGGCGATCCGGCGGCTGTCCCCGACCCAGTCGGTGCTGGCCGGTAGCCTTCCGGCGCCCGCAGGGCGGTCGTCGTCGGGCCCGATCGGTCAGAAGTGGCTGAGCGCCCCCGACGGCGCCGGCCTCTGGAAGCTCCTCCGCGAAGCCGACCTGGTCTGACTCCTGCGGCCACCCGGCGACGGGCGGTCACGCGCCGACAGCCTGGGTGTGGAGAGCGACCGCCAGATCGCGGTCATCCCGACGCCGGGATATCACAGAGCGTAGTGCTGACCGGGAAGCGACTCCCCGATACGGTTATGACTCAGAGGCATATTTATGCCTCTGAGTCATAACGGGCTCAAGACGAAACCTTCAGACGGCCGCTCGGCCCGGTTGGCCGCCTTCCCCGTGACCCGTGCGTACCCTTGGCCCGCCGTCCGGGGTTTGGCCGCCGTTCGGGGGGTTGGCCGCCGTCCGGGGTGGCCTGCCGCCGCCGTGGGCCGCCCGGCCGGCTGGGCTGTGCCGTCAGGCCGGGCGGAGCCAGAGGACGCCCAGCGGCGGCACGCGCAGGGAGACCGACGCGGGCAGGCCGTGCCACGGCACGTTCTCGGCGTGCACCTCGCCCAGGTTGCCCACCCCCGACCCGCCGTAGTGGTGGGCGTCGGTGTTCAGCGCCTCGGTCCACGTACCGCCGGCCGGCAGGCCGATCCGGTAGTCCTCCAGCGGCAGCGCGGAGAAGTTCGCCACGCACACGAGCGTCTGCCCGTCCGGGGCGATCCGGATGAACGACACCGCGTTGTTGGCGACGTCGTCCCCGGCGATCCAGCGGAAGCCGGCCGGGTCGGTGTCCTGCGCCCAGAGCGCCGGGCTCTCCCGGTAGACCCGGTTCAGGTCGGCGACCAGCCGCTGCACGCCCGCGCGGGCCGGATCGTGGGTCAGGTACCAGTCGAGGCCGCGCTCCTCGCTCCACTCCCTGTCGTCGGCCAGCTCGCAGCCCATGAAGAGCAACTGCTTGCCCGGGTGCGCCCACATGTACGCCAGCAGCGCCCGCACCGTGGCCAGCCGCTGCCAGGTGTCGCCGGGCATCTTGCCGGCGAGCGAGCCCTTGCCGTGCACCACCTCGTCGTGGCTGATCGGCAGCACGTAGTTCTCGCTCCACGCGTACGCCAGGGAGAACGTGAGCTGATGGTGGTGGTGCTGCCGGTAGATCGGGTCCTTCGAGGTGTAGAGCAGGGTGTCGTGCATCCAGCCCATGTTCCACTTGAACCCGAACCCGAGCCCGCCCTCCGAGGTGGGCCGGGTGACGCCGGGCCAGGCGGTGGACTCCTCGGCGATCATCAGTACGCCCGGGTGGTGCCGGTAGACGGTGGCGTTGACCTCCTGGAGGAACGCGATCGCCTCCAGGTTCTCCCGGCCGCCGTGCACGTTCGGCGCCCACTGCCCGTCCTGCCGGGAATAGTCCAGGTAGAGCATCGAGGCGACCGCGTCCACCCGCAGCCCGTCGATGTGGAACTCGTCGAGCCAGTACAGCGCGTTGGCGACCAGGAAGTTGCGCACCTCGTTGCGGCCGAAGTCGAAGACGTACGTGCCCCAGTCGGGGTGCTCGCCGCGACGCGGGTCGGGGTGCTCGTACAGCGGGGTGCCGTCGAAACGGGCGAGCGCCCACTCGTCCTTCGGGAAGTGCGCCGGCACCCAGTCCAGGAGCACGCCGATGCCGGCGGCGTGCAGCCGGTCCACCAGGTGGCGGAAGTCGTCCGGGTCGCCGAACCGGGCCGTCGGCGCGTAGTAGCCGGTGACCTGGTAGCCCCACGAGCCGCCGAACGGGTGCTCCATCACCGGCAGGAACTCCACGTGGGTGAAGCCCATCTCCAGCACGTACGCGGTGAGCTGCTCGGCCAGCTCCCGGTAGCCGAGGCCGGGTCGCCAGGAGCCCAGGTGCACCTCGTACACGCTCATCGGCTCCTGGTGCGGCGCCTGCCGGGACCGGCGCGCGAGCCAGTCCGCGTCGCCCCACTCGTACCGTGACTCGTGCACCACCGACGCGGTGGCCGGCGGCACCTCGGTGCGCGCGGCCATCGGGTCGGCCTTGTCCCGCCACCGGCCGTCCGCGCCGAGGACGCGGTACTTGTAGCGGCTGCCCACCGGCATGCCCGGCACGAAGATCTCCCACACGCCGCTGGAGCCGAGCGAGCGCATCGGCCACCCGTCGTCCGGCGCCCAGCCGGTGACGTCGCCGACGAGCCGCACGGCCCGCGCGTTGGGCGCCCAGACGGTGAACGCGACGCCCTCGTCGAACACCCGGGCGCCGAGCGCCGCCCAGAGCCGCTCGTGCCGCCCCTCGCCGATCAGGTGCAGGTCGAGGTCGCCGAGCGTGGGCGGATAACGGTACGGGTCGTCGTGCGTCGTGCCGTCCACCTCGACCCGGTAGTCGAGCACCTCGCCGGGGAGGACCGCCTCGAAGACACCGGCGTCGTGCACCCGCTTCATCGGGTGCCGCTCGCCGTCGGCGAGCACCGCCACCTCGCCCGCGCCCCGGCGCAGCGTCCGGATCGTGGTGCTCCCGTCGGCCGGGTGCGCGCCGAGCACGGCGTGCGGGTCGTGTACCTCGCCGGCGATCAGCTGGTCCATCGGGCGTCGTCCTTGTCGGCCGGTGCGGTCGGGGCGGTGCCGCCGGAGAGGTCGGCGGGCACGTCTTCCACTGTCAGGTCGGGCGCGGCCGGCTGCTCCGGCTCGGCGGCGGTCGGCGCGGCCGGCTGCGGGGGCTCGGGTGCGGCCGGGCGGCGCACGGTGAGCACGTGCGCCGGTTGCAGGTACGGGTCGAGGCGCACCGCGTTGCGCTGCCCCCAGTCGTACTCGGCGCCGGTCAGCTCGTCGCGCACGGTGAACCGCTCGTGCCAGTCCAGGCCGAGCGCCGGCATGTCGAGCGTGGTGTTGCCCCACTGCACCTCGCGGGAGTCGAACGAGCAGACCACGATCACCGTGTTGCCGGTCTCCGGGTCGTGCTTCGACCAGCACAGCAGCGCCGGGTTGTCGATGTCGTGGAACCGCAGGTTGCGCAGCCGGTGCAGGGCGGGGTTGTCCCGGCGTACCCGGTTCAGCGTGGTGACGAACGGCGCCAGCGACCGGCCCTGCGCCAGCGCGGCGTCCCAGTCCCGCGGGCGCAGCTCGTACTTCTCGTTGTCCAGGTACTCCTCGGCACCGGGGCGCGCGACGTGCTCGAACAGCTCGAACCCCGCGTACATGCCCCACGAGGGGGACAGCAGCGCCGCCAGCACCGCCCGGATCTTGAACATCGGCGGGCCGCCGTGCTGCAACGACGAGTGCAGGATGTCAGGCGTGTTCGGCCAGAAGTTCGGCCGCATCCAGTCGACCGAGGCGACCAGTTCCTCGCAGTACTCCCGCATCTCGGCCGCCGTCGTGCGCCAGGTGAAATAGGTGTACGACTGGGTGAAGCCGATCTTGCCGAGCCCGTGCATGATCGCCGGCCGGGTGAACGCCTCGGCCAGGAACAGCACGTCCGGGTCGACCTTCTTGACCTCGGCGATCAGCCAGTGCCAGAAGTCGAACGGCTTGGTGTGCGGGTTGTCGACCCGGAAGATCCGGATGCCCTCGCCGACCCAGTGCAGCACCACCCGCAGCACCTCGGCCCGGATGCCCTCCGGGTCGTTGTCGAAGTTCAGCGGATAGATGTCCTGGTACTTCTTCGGCGGGTTCTCCGCGTACGCGATGCTGCCGTCGGCCCGGGTGGTGAACCACTCCGGGTGCTCGGTGACCCACGGGTGATCCGGCGCGCACTGCAACGCCAGGTCCATCGCCACCTCCAGCCCCTGCTCGGCGGCGGCCGCGACGAAGTCGCGGAAGTCCTCAGGCGTACCCAGATCGGGGTGGATGGCGTCGTGGCCGCCCTCGGCCGCGCCGATCGCCCACGGCGAGCCCACGTCGTCCGGCCCGGCGGTGAGCGCGTTGTTGCGGCCCTTGCGGTTGACCCGGCCGATCGGGTGGATCGGCGGCAGATAGAGCACGTCGAAACCCATCGCCGCGACACCCGGCAGTCGCTCCATAGCGGTGGCGAACGTGCCGGAACGCGCGGGCGCGTCGACTGTGGCCGGGACCGCGCCCTCGGAGCGGGGGAAGAACTCGTACCAGGCGGAGAAGAGCGCCCGCGGCCGGTCCACCCACAGCGTGCGCTCCTCGCCGGTGGTGACCAGCTCGCGCACCGGGTGCTCCCACAGCAGGTCGGCCAGGTCCAGCGCCGCGCTCACCCGCCGCGGCAGGTCCAGGTCGTCGTCGGCCAGCGCCCGCACGGCTTCGCGTACGCGATCACGGTCGGCCCTCGGCACCAGGTCGAGCGCGGCGGTGAGCACCCGTACGCCCTCGGCCAGATCGTTCGCCAGCTCGGCCGCGCCCTGGCCGGCGGCGAGCTTCTTCGTGACCGCGTTCTGCCAGGTGAGGTACGGGTCTCCGAACGCCTCCACGGCGAAGCGCCACAGGCCGACCGCGTCCGGGCGGATGGTGGCGTGCCATCGGTCCTGGCCGGGTTCACCCGGGCGCATCCGGGTGAACGGGCGGGCCGCGCCGTCCGGGCCGAGCCAGACCACGTTGCACCCGAGCGCGTCGTGGCCCTCGCGGTAGGCCCGCGCCGACACCGGTACGACCTCGCCGACCACCGCCTTGGCCGGGTAGCGACCGCAGGAGACGACGGGGGAGACGTCTTCGATCGGGAACCGTCCAGTCACCCGCTCAACCTACTGCGCGAGATCCTCTCGCGCTCGGCGACTTCACCTCAGCCCTCAACCCGCTCACGAGGGCGTCGAGTCCGTGCCGGTGAGGCACCCGTGCCGTTCCACCGAACGAGCGTGGGCTGCGGTGAGTGGAACGCTATGGGTGTCAAATGGGCGCTGAGGCACCCATGGCGTTCCACCGAACGGGTGGCGGACTTCCGGCGGCCGGCCCCGGTGCCACGAACGGCCTCTTCCCGCGCCTCGGGCACAGGGTCGGCGGGCTCCGGGCGATCTGGCCTGTCCGACAGCGACGTTCAGGTCGACCGCTGGGCGACGAAGACGAACTCCCGGCCGGGGCGGTCGGGCGCGTCCCGCACGTCGAGCACCCGGTAGCCGGCGGCGGTCAGGCTCGCCTCGACCTCGTCCCGGTCGCGGAACCGCAGCGTCGAGTCCGACGTGAGGACGGCGCCGTCGGCCGGGAACCGGTACGTGAACCGGAAGGACACGAACGGCAGGTCCACAGCGGTGACCTCGAGACGTCGTTCCACCGGCCCGACGCCCGGCACGTCCCGGGTCACCGGCGCGCTGTCCGCCGCCCACTCCTCCCACGCGCGGCGCTCGGGACGCCGCGTCTCGAACACGAGATGCCCGCCGGGCCGCAGCGCCGCGTGGACGCCCCGCAGGGTGCGCGCCCAGTCGTCGTCGGCGCAGAACACCTGAGCCACGTTGCCGGTCATCACGGCCAGGTCGGCGCGCAGCGGTGGCAGCGTCGTGGCGTCGCCGTGCACCCAGCGCACGCGGCCTTCGCGGTCCTTCGACCGGGCGACGGCGAGGGACGCCCCGGCCGGGTCGACCCCCACGACGGTACGGCCGTGCCGGGCGAGCAGCAGGGCCAGGTTCCCGGTGCCGCAGCCGAGGTCGAGCACCACGCGCGCGTCCAGCTCGTCGGCGATCGCGAGGTACGCGTCCAGGTCGTCCCGGTCGCCGTCGAACGCGTCGTAGACCGGCGCGAGCCGAGGATGGGCGAAGATCGCATCCGGCATCCGGGGACTGTATCCGCCGCCGACCGCGACCGGGCGGGCTGTTAAGAAGGGGCCCTTCCTCTACCGGAGGCGTTAACAAGGTGCCCTTCCTTACACCCCCACCGAGCGGTACACCTCGATCGTCTGGCGGGCGATCGCGTCCCAGGAGAAGTGCTCCACCGCCCGTCGCCGCCCCGCCGCCCCGAACGCCGCGATCCGCTCCGGGTCTCCCAGCAGCTCGTTCATGCGCGCGGCCAGGTCGGCCACGAAGCGCTCCGGGTCCAGCGGGGTGCCGGAGCCGTCGCCGGCCTGCTCGATCGGCACCAGCAGCCCGGTCTCGCCGTCGGCCACCACCTCGGGGATGCCGCCGGTGGCGGTCGCCACCACGGCGGTCTCGCAGGCCATCGCCTCCAGGTTGACGATGCCCATCGGCTCGTAGACGGACGGGCAGGCGAAGACCGTGGCGTGGGTGAGCACCTGGATCACCTCGTGCTTGGGCAGCATCGCCGCCACCCAGATCACCCCGGACCGGGTGGCCCGCAGCTCCGCCACGAGACCCTCCACCTCGGCGGCGATCTCCGGGGTGTCCGGCGCGCCGGCGAGCAGCACCAGCTGGGTGTCGGCGGGCAGCTCCCGGGCCGCGCGCAGCAGGTACGGCAGGCCCTTCTGCCGGGTGATCCGCCCGACGTAGACCACGCTGGGCCGGACCGGGTCGATGCCGAGCCGATCGAGCACGTCGGTGCCCGGGTCCGGGGCGTACTGCGCGGTGTCGATGCCGTTGTAGACCACGCGTACCCGGTCGGGGTTCACCGCCGGGTACGCGGTGAGCACGTCGCGGCGCATGCCCGCGCTCACCGCGATGATCGCGTCGGCCGCCTCGAACGCGGTCCGCTCGCACCAGGAGGAGAGCGCGTACCCGCCGCCGAGCTGCTCGGCCTTCCACGGGCGCAGCGGCTCCAGGCTGTGCGCGGTCACCACGTGCGGCACCCCGTGCAGCAGCTTCGCGGTGTGCCCGGCCAGGTTGGCGTACCAGGTGTGGCTGTGCACCACGTCGGTGCCGGCCGTCCCGGCGGCCATCTCCAGGTCGACGCCCATGACGCGCAGCGCGGCGTTCGCGCCGGCGAGCGCGGCCGGCTCGGCGTACGCGGTCACGCCCTCCTCGTCGCGGGGCGCGCCGAAGCAGTGCACCCGCACGTCGGCGAGCCGGCGCAGCTCACGGGCGAGGTATTCCACGTGCACCCCGGCGCCGCCGTAGACCTCCGGCGGGTACTCGCGGGTGAGCAGGTCGACGCGCATCGGTGCCATGCCCGCACCCTAGTGCAGAGCCGGGTGTCCCACGCGGTGCGCAAGTGTGGGCGTCCGAGTGGTGAAGTCGGTTCCGGGTCGTTAGCGTCTGAGCATGGCTGCCAAGGTGCTCGCGATCGTCCTGGCCGGCGGGGAGGGCAAGCGCCTGATGCCCCTGACCACCGACCGGGCGAAGCCCGCCGTCCCCTTCGGCGGGATGTACCGCATGGTCGACTTCGTCCTGTCCAACCTGGCGAACGCCGGCTTCCTCAAGATCGTCGTGTTGACCCAGTACAAGTCCCACTCGCTGGACCGCCACATCACCAAGACCTGGCGGATGTCGACGCTGCTCGGCAACTACGTCACGCCGGTGCCCGCGCAGCAGCGCCGCGGCCCGTGGTGGTTCGCCGGCTCGGCCGACGCGATCTACCAGAGCTTCAACCTGATCAACGACGAGCAGCCCGACTACGTGATCGTCTTCGGCGCCGACCACATCTACCGGATGGACCCCCGGCAGATGGTCGACGACCACATCGCCTCCGGCGCCGGGGTCACGGTGGCCGGGATCCGCCAGCCGCTGTCGACGGCCGACCAGTTCGGCGTGATCGAGGTCGGCGAGGACGGCAAGCGCATCCGCGCGTTCCGGGAGAAGCCCACCGACGCAGTAGGGCTGCCCGACGCGCCGGACGAGATCTACGCCTCGATGGGCAACTACGTGTTCACCACCAAGGCGCTGTGCGAGGCGGTGGAGCGCGACGCGGCGGACAAGACCAGCAAGCACGACATGGGCGGCAGCATCATCCCGATGCTCGTCGAGCGCGGCGAGGCAAACGTCTACGACTTCAAGGACAACGAGGTGCCCGGCAGCACCGACCGCGACCGCGGCTACTGGCGGGACGTGGGGACGCTCGACTCGTTCTACGACGCGCACATGGACCTGATCAACGTGCACCCGGTGTTCAACCTCTACAACTTCGACTGGCCCATCTACACCGAGCAGCCGCCGTACCCGCCGGCCAAGTTCGTGCACGCCTGGGGCGAGCGCGTCGGCCGCGCGGTCAGCTCGATGGTGTCGCCCGGCTCGGTGATCTCCGGCTCGCTGGTGGAGAACTCGATCGTGGCGCCGAAGGTGAAGGTGCACTCGTGGGCGCACGTCGACGGCGCCGTGCTGATGGAGGGTGTCCAGATCGGCCGCCACGCGGTCGTCCGGCGCGCGATCCTGGACAAGAACGTCCACGTCCCGGAGGGCGCCGAGATCGGCGTCGACCTGGAGAAGGACCGCCAGCGCTACACCGTGTCCGACAACGGCATCGTCGTCATCGGCAAGGGCCAGCGCGTCGAGCCCTGAGCATTCCCGCCGCATCCCCGAGGAGGATCCCGCAGTGGCCCACCCCCGTGCCGGCCAGCCCGCACAGCCCGACGACCTGGTCGACGTGCCCCGGCTGGTCACCGCCTACTACGCCGAGCACCCGGACCCGGACGACCCGGCGCAGCAGGTCTCCTTCGGCACCTCCGGGCACCGCGGATCCAGCCTGCGCAACGCCTTCAACTCCGACCACATCCTCGCCGTCACGCAGGCGCTCTGCGACTACCGGCGCGAGCAGGGCCTTTCCGGGCCGCTGTTCCTCGGCCGGGACACCCACGCGCTCTCCGCGCCCGCCGAGGCCGACGCGCTGGAGGTGCTCGCCGCCAACGACGTGACCGTGCTGCGCGACAGCCGCGACGGCTACACCCCGACGCCCGCCGTCTCGCACGCCATCCTCACCCACAACCGGGGGCGCACCAGCGGCCTCGCCGACGGCATCGTGATCACCCCGTCGCACAACCCGCCGTCCGACGGCGGGTTCAAGTACAACCCCACCCACGGCGGGCCCGCCGACACCGACGCCACGAAGTGGATCCAGGACCGCGCGAACGCCATCCTCGCCGCCGGGCTCAAGGAGGTGAAACGCATCCCGTACGCGCGGGCGCGCGCCGCCGCGACCACCGGCGAGTACGACTTCCTCGCCCGGTACGTGGACGACCTGCCCGCCGCGCTGGACATCGACGCGATCCGCGACGCCGGGGTGCGCATCGGCGCGGACCCGATGGGCGGGGCGAGCGTGGCGTACTGGGGCGAGATCGCCGAGCGGCACCGCCTCGACCTGACCGTGATCAACCCGCTCGTGGACCCGACCTGGCGGTTCATGACGCTCGACGGCGACGGCAAGATCCGGATGGACTGCTCGTCACCGAACGCGATGGCCTCGCTGATCGCCGCCCGGGACGACTACGCGGTCTCCACCGGCAACGACGCCGACGCCGACCGGCACGGCATCGTCACGCCCGACGGCGGCCTGATGAACCCCAACCACTACCTGGCCGTGGCGATCGGCCACCTGTTCCGTACCCGGGAGCAGTGGGGCCCGGCCGCGGCGGTGGGCAAGACGCTCGTCTCCTCCTCGATGATCGACCGGGTCGCGGCCGACCTCGGCCGTCCGCTGCTGGAGGTGCCGGTCGGGTTCAAGTGGTTCGTGCCCGGCCTGCTCGACGGCACCGTCGGCTTCGGCGGCGAGGAGAGCGCCGGGGCGTCGTTCCTGCGCCGCGACGGCGGCACCTGGACCACCGACAAGGACGGCATCCTGCTCTGCCTGCTCGCCGCCGAGATCATCGCCACCACCGGCCGTACGCCGAGCGAGCACTGGGCCGAGCTGGCCGACCGCTTCGGCGCGCCCGCGTACGCCCGGATCGACGCCCCGGCCGACCGGACGCAGAAGGCCGTCCTGGCGAAGCTGTCGCCGGAGCAGGTCACCGCCACCGAGCTGGCTGGCGAGCCGATCGCCGCGATCCTCACCAGCGCACCCGGCAACGGCGCCGCGATCGGCGGGCTCAAGGTGACCACCGGGTCGGGCTGGTTCGCCGCCCGGCCGTCCGGCACCGAGGACGTCTACAAGATCTACGCCGAGTCGTTCCAGGGGCCAGAGCATCTGGCCCGGATCCAGGAGGAGGCCAAGGCGCTGGTCGACGGCGTGCTGGCCACCGCGTGAACCGGCTCAGCGGGGCGGGGGCAGCTCCCGGCGGCTGAGCTGCTCCCGCAACCCGTCCGGCAACAGCTCCCGCAACTGGTCGGGCAGCAGCGGCAGGTCCAGCAGGCTCAGTTTGAGCTGGTTGCGCTCCTGGTAGCGGCGCGGGTCGAGACGGACCACGCGGCCGGCGTCCTTGACGTACCGGATGTGCACCGAACCCTCGGTCGCCGCCTGCCGGATCAGGAGGCCGTCCATCTCCACCGCCACCGGTGCCGAGTCGGCGCGCAGCTCCAGGTGAACCGTCTCGTGCGCGGAGAGCAGCACCGAGCGGGAGATCCCGGCCATCGGCGCCGACGGCGTCACCACCATCGCCTCCGTGGCCGGTGAGATCAGCGGCCCGCCCGCGGCATAGCTGTACGCGGTCGAACCGGTCGGCGTGCTCACCACCAGCGCGTCGCACCGGTAGTAGCCGTACCGCTGGCCGTCCACCGCGAGGGTGGCCGTGACGAAGCCGGCGCCGGGCTGCCGGACCAGGGCGATGTCGTTGAACGCCACCACGTCGTCGCCGCAGACGTCGCAGGCCAGGCAGGCGTGCGACTCGACGGTGAAGTCGTGCTCCACCAGCCGCTCCAGCGCCCGGGGCAGGTCCGGCGGTTCCACCTCGACCAGGAAGCCGACCCGGCCCAGGTGCACGCCGAGCACCGGCTTCGGGTCGCGGACGGCCATCCGCAGTGCGCCGAGCATGGTGCCGTCACCACCGATGCTGATCAGCGCGGCGCAGCGGTCGGCCAGCTCGTCCGCCGCGATCGCCTCCACCGCTGCCGGTACGCGGGCGCGGTCCTCGGCGCGTACCGCGAGGGTGATCCGGTGCCGGGCGGCCCAGTCCGCGACGATCCCCACCACCTCGGAGACGTCCCGGGTGGGGTGCAGCACCAGACCCAGCACGTCACCCGCCACCACTACAGCTCATCACACCGGCGGCGCACGGCAGCGGTTACCGGAACCGGACCACGCCGGGACCCGGCAGCCGTGATCCGAAATCCCCCTTTGGGGTGGTAGTGGCCACTATGGTGTGAACATGCCGGTCCCGTATGGTGTCCAGTCGATCGTCCCCGCCGCCGACGTGGGAGTGCCGTCCCGTGCGGACGCGCCGGGTCTCCGGGTGCGCCCGGCCATCGTCGCGGACGCGGAATGGCTGGCCGAGGTCAGCCAGGCGTCGTTCGCGCGGCATCTGCACGACTACCTGACCTCGGCTCAGCCCGGCGTCGGCCGGTTCTGGGAGGTCGTGCTCGCACACCCGGAGTCGTTCCCCGGCCGGTGTTTCCTGGTGGCCGATGACCAGGACGGCCGGCGGCTGGGCTTCGCCGACCTGACCCGGGTCGAGCCGGGCCTGGCGCACCTGTCCTACATCTGCGTGGTGGAGGCCGCCCGTGGCCGCGGCGTCGCCCGGGAGCTGCTGCGCGCCTACGCTCGCGCCCACCCCGACCTCCGGTCGATGCGGCTGGACGTGTTCGCCGACAACGCCCCGGCCCGTGCGCTCTACGACCGGCTCGGGTTCGCCGGCGACTCCACGACCACGTGGTGGGTCGCCGACCTCGCGCTCGGCGGGGTCGCGCCCGCCGCCGACGTCCGCTTCGACGGGCTGCACGCCGCCCGGGCCTGGCTCGACACGTACGGCTTCGGTGAGCTCACCGTCGTCGCCGGAGACGCCACCCACGTGCTGGGGCGGCCGAGCCCGGGGGTGCTGCGGTGCTTCGACCCGGCGACGCTGCGACGGCCGGCGGTGGTCGCCGCCGTGGTCCGGGCCTTCCCCGGCATCGACCGCGTCCTGGTCATGACACCCGGCGAGGACGCGCCGCCCAGCGCGGTCGGCCCGCTGCGGGCCGTCAACCGCTCGCTCAGGATGTCCACCACCGAGATCCGCGCCAGACTGGAGCTTCCGTGACGCAGACGATCCCCAAGACCGCCACCGACCCGGGTGCCTTCCGCACGCCGAGCCTGTTCTACCGGGCGGCCCGGGAGGGCATGCGCGACCTGCTCGCCCAGCCCGAGGTCTGGCGCGGCGACCGGCGCGACATCCTGCTGCCGTCGTTCATCGGCTGGTCCGCCAACGAGGGCAGCGGCGTCTTCGACCCGGTGACCGAACTCGGGCTCGACCCCGGCTTCTACGACCTGACCGAGGACCTCGCGGTGGACGTGTCCTCGCTGGAGGCACGGCTCGCGGAGCGTCCCTACGACGTCGTGGTGGTCATCCACTACTTCGGCCGTACCGAACGGGCGATCGGCCGGATCCGGGAGCTGACCGACAGGCACGGCGCGCTGCTGCTCGAAGACCTCGCACACGCGTGGTTCACCCACGCGCTCGGCGGGCCGGCCGGCCGCACCGGGGAGGTCTCGCTCTACTCCCTGCACAAGATGCTGCCGATGCCCGGCGCACGCGGCGGGATGATCACCTACCGCGACCCGGGCCGGCTCACCGGGCAGCGGGAGACCGAGCCGGACCTGTCCCGGCACGTGCTCGACCACGACACGCTGGGCATCGCCGCGCGGCGGCAGGAGAACTTCCGCGCCCTCACCGCGCTGCTGCGCGACCTGCCCGAACTCGGCGTCGCGTTCGAGCTGATGTGGCCCGAGCTGGCACCGGACGACGCCCCGCAGACGCTGCCGGTGCGGATCCTCGGGACCGGCCGGGAGAACCGCGACCATGTCTATGCCGAGATGAACCGCGAGGGCTTCGGCATGGTCAGCCTCTACCACACGCTCATCGCGCAGTTGCGGGACCATCCGTCGATGGCACGGCTGTCCCGGCAGATCATCAACTTCCCCGTACACCAGGACGTCGCGCCGGCCGACTACCCGGCGCTGGTCGCGAGCTTCCAGCGGGCGCTGGGCACACTCCCCGAGCGCGGCGCGCTCGCGCCTGCCGGACGTCCGGCGGCACCGGCCCAGAGCGGCGCCTCGGCGCCGCGACCGTCCGGCGTGCCCACCGGCTCGGCCTGAATACGGTCGGTGCCCCGCCCGGCGCGGGCGGGGCACCGACGGGCTCAGCGGACGCCGGTGAGGCGCCGTTCCTGGTCGAGGTCGAGCATCTGCGCCGACGGGTCGACCGCCACGCCCGAGGCGCGCAGGACCTTGCCCGCCGTCCGCGCGAGGATGCGCAGATCGAGCCAGAGGGACCAGTCGAGAACGTAGCGGACGTCGAGTTCCAGGCGTTCGGTCCAGGCCAGGTCGTTGCGGCCGTTGACCTGCGCGAGCCCGGTGATGCCCGGCCGGACCTCGAACCGCTTGCGCTCCCGGTCGGTGTACCAGGGGTCGTAGCGCAGCAGCAGCGGCCGGGGACCGACCAGGCTGAGGTCGCCCCGGAGCACGTTGACCATCTGCGGCAGCTCGTCGATGCTCAGCCGCCGCAGCGTCCGGCCGACGCCCCGGCAGCGGACCCCGTCGGGCAGCAGCCGGCCCTCCGCGTCGCGGTCGTCGGACATCGTCCTGAGCTTGAGGACCCGGATGCGGCGCTCGTACCGGCCGGTGCGTTCCTGCCGGAAGAAGACCGGGCTGCCGAACTGGGCCAGGACCAGCAGCGCCGCGACGGCCACGACCGGCGCGGTCACCACGAGGACGACGAGCGCCACTGTGATGTCGACGAGCCGCTTGAGCCGTAGCTCGACCGACCGCCGGGCGGGGCTCACCGGGAGTGCGCCTTCCCGGCGGCCTGCGGGGCGTACTCCCCGGGTGGTCCGCCGACGCCCGCGGCGTGCTCGATGACCTCGGCCATCCGCACCGCGGAGATCCGGTTGTCGAAGTGCCGGTGCGACCGCTCGCGGGCGCGTACGCCGCGCTCGGCGAGACGCCCGGACCGGAACTCGGCGTACGCGTGCTCGATGGCCTGCGCCAGGGCGGCCGGGTCGTCCCGGGGGACCACCCACCCGCAGCTCTCGTCCACCGTCTCCGGCAGCCCGCCGGCGTCGCTGACGATGCTGGGAACGTCCAGCAGCGCCGCCTCGGGCGGCGCGCCGTGGCCCTCGCTCAGTGACGGGCTGACGCTGAGGTCCGCCGCCCGGTAGTAGGGCCGCACGTCGTCGGCGGTGTCGATCCAGCGGACGGAGTGGTCGTCGGCGACCCCGAACCGGCGGATCAGCTCCTGCCGGTGGTCCTCGCCGGCCTGGTCCGAGCCGCCACCGACGAGCATCAGCACCGCCTCGGGGTGCCGGGACCGGATCTCCTGCCACGCGGCGAGCAGGACGTCGTGGCCCTTGAACGCGCGGTCCCGGTGGGCGGCGAGCTTTCGTGGGGGATAGACGTACGCCACCATGATCACGACGAACTGGTCCGGGCTCAGCCCGAGATCCGCGCGGCACTTCGCCCGGGCCTCCGCCCGCGTCGCCGCCGTGTCGTCCGGCAGGTCCGCGGTCGCCCAGGCCAGGTTGAGTCCGCTGGTGACGGCCGGGCGACGCGACGCCGGTACGCCCAGCTCGCCGTAGAGGCGGGAGGTGTAGCGGGTGCCGCAGATGATCGTGCGGTCCAGGCGCCAAAGCAGCCGCTCGACCATCCGGACCGCCCGTGACTCCAGGAACGCGGGGCCGGCGACGAACTGCACCCGCGCCAAGGGCAGGCCGACGGTCGCGAGCCGCGCGCCCAGCGTGGCCGCGTACAGGTGGTGGTAGAGCACCTGGGGCCGCAGGCGGCGGACGAGGCGGCGCAGCCGCCACAGCTCGGACAGCGTGCTCAGGCTGGGGCGGAAGCGGAACGAGAACGGCGACGCCACCGTCCGGATCCCGGCCTCGGCCAGGCGGTCGTTCAGGCGCCCGCCGGGTGGGCAGATCACCACCACCTCGTGGCCGCGATCCCGCAGGGCGCAGGCCTGCGGGATGGTCCAGAGTCCGCCGTAGTTCGTCTTGACGATGACGGCGACGCGCAGTGACCGGCGCCCGGGCGGGTCGCCGGCGACGCCGGACCGGGGATCGTGCCTCACGTGTTCGCCTCCAACAGTCGGCGCGACGTCGTTCGCCGCTCCACCCAGGGCAACGAGCTTTGTGGTGTTTAGTAACCAACGTCGGATTCCCTCGTTGGCCCTGCGGAGAGAGCACCGGCGAGCGGTAGGAGCGCACGTGAGAGTCGTCGTCACGGGGGGCGCCGGTTTCATCGGTTCCAACCTGGTGCGGGCCCTGTCGGAAACGGGCCGGGTCGCCGAGATCGTCGTCGTCGACGACCTCTCCACCGGGTCGGTGGAGAACCTGCGCGGGCTGCCGGCGGAGGTGCTGATCGGCACCGTCCTGGACCCCGCGCTGCTCGACCGCGCGATGGCCGGCGCCTCCAGCGTGGTCCACCTCGGAGCCCTCGGCTCGGTGCCCCGCTCCATCGACGACCCGCTGCGCAGCCACCACGCGAACGCCACCGGCACCCTGACCGTCCTCGACGCCGCCCACCGCAACGGCGTCCCGCAGTGCGTGCTGGCCTCCTCGTCCTCGGTGTACGGCGCCAACCCGGTACTGCCACGCCAGGAGGGCCTGCGGCCCATGCCGGTCAGCCCGTACGCGGTGTCGAAGCTGGCCACCGAGGCGTACGGGATCGCGTTCGCCAACTGCTACGGCATGGCCGTCCTGCCGTTCCGCTTCTTCAACGTCTTCGGACCGAGGCAGGCGGCGAACCACGTGTACGCCGCAGTGGTCCCGCGGTTCGTCACCGCCGCCCTGGAGAACCGGCCGTTGCAGGTGCACGGCGACGGGCGGCAGTCCCGGGACTTCACCTACGTGGGCAGCGTGACCTCGGTGATCGTGGACGCCGTGCTGCGGCAGGTGGCGGCCCCGGACGTGGTGAACCTCGCGTTCGGCGCGCGCATCTCCCTGCTCGACCTCATCGCCGAACTGGAGACCGTGCTGGGGCGGCCGCTGGACGTCGTGCACGTGCCGGCGCGGCCCGGTGACGTCCGCGAGTCCCAGGCCGACCACACGCGACTGCGCGAGCTGTTCCCGGCCGCGTCGCCGACGCCCTTCGCCGAAGGGCTGCGGGCTACGGTCGAGTGGTTCCGGTCGCTTCGGGTCGACGAGCCCGTCGGGTCCGGCACGTCCGGCTGATCCCGACCCGATCGGAGCCTCATGGCCAGGATCCTGCTGTTCGGCGCGTCCGGCTTCCTCGGCCGGGCGGTCGAAGCGGTCCTCGCGGAGCACTTCACCGTCGTCGCGCCCAGTCGCCGGGAATGCGATCTCGTCGCCGCGGACCGGTCGCGGCTCGCCGCGTTCCTGCGCCGGGCACGACCCGACGGGGTGGTCAACTGCGCCGGCCGGATCGCCGGGACGAGCGCGCAGTTCGTCGAGTCGCACACTCTGATCACCGCCAAGCTGATCGACTGCGTGGCCGAGGTCTCGCCCGGCGTGCGGCTGGTCCGGATCGGCTCGGCGGCCGAGTACGGGGTCGTCCCGCACGGCGCCGTCGCGACCGAGACCGACCCGGCCCGGCCGGTGAGCGACTACGGGATCAGCCAGCTGGCCGCGACCGACCTCGTGCGGCTGGCCGCCGCCAGTGGCCGGGTCGACGCGGTGGTGCTGCGGGTCTTCAACCCCGTCGGGCCCGGCTCGACCAGTGGCAACGTGCTGGGACGGGCAGCCGAGCTGCTCCAGGCGGCGTTGGCCCGGGGGGACCGGCGGATCGAACTGGGGCTCAACGACTCCTACCGCGACTTCGTCGACGTCCGGGACGTGGCGGAGGCGGTGCTGGCGGCGCTCAACGCCCGACGGCTGCCGGAGTCGATCTACAACGTGGGCAGCGGACAGGCGGTCGCCACCCGGGAGGCAGTCGAGATGCTGGCCCGCCATGCCGGGTTCACCGGACGCTTCGTCGACGGGCTCCGCTCGCCGACTGCGGACCGGTCCGCGGCGGTGCCGTGGATGTGCGCCGACATCAGCCGGATCAGCGACGCCCTCGGCTGGGCGCCGAGATACCCGCTGGGCGAGTCCCTGGCCGCGTTGTGGGCAGCCCGCTCCCACGTCACGGCCGGCTCCGGCACCCGCCACGTGACGGTCAGCGCGCGTCCGGCACCAGTTCCGCCGTCGGCGCCGGTGCGGTGAGAGGTGCCGCCACGCGGGCCCGCCGGTTGAGCCGTACGCGCAGGACGACCAGAACGACGACGGAGAGCAGCGCATACAGCGCGATCGAGGCGGTCGCCGCGCCCATCGTTCCCCAGCGGGAGATGGCGAGGCCGTAGCAGGCGACCGACGCCACGGCGGCGAGCAGACCGACCCCGGCGGCCTGTTTCGTGCCCCCGGTGCCGAGCAGGGCTCGGCTTGCGATGCCGAAGGGCGCCAGGCACAACTCGGCGAGCAGGAGCGGCACGATCAACGGGCGGGCGGACCCGAACTCCGCGCCGAAGACCGGCACCACCAACAGCCAGCCGCCGGCCGCGACGACGGCGCCGCTGACGAGCGTTGCCAGCAGCGTGTAGCCGATCGCACGGACGGGCCAGGGATCGCCGTCGCGCTGCGCGGCCTGCCGCTGCGACAACTGTCCGATGGCGGCCGGAAGGAGGCCGACCACGCTGCTCAGCGTCGCGGCCAGGGCGTAGATGCCCACCGCGCCGGGACCGACGAGGACACCGAGCAGGTAGCGGTCGGCCCGCTGGAGGAAGCTCGTCCCGAGGGAGAACCCCAGAGACGGGGCGCCCATCCGGATCAGCCCGGTGACGTCCCGCCGTCGCGCCCGTGCGAACCGCGCCAGCCCTTGGCCGCGTACCAGCGTCCACTGCGTCACCGCCACCGCGAGCAGCGCGGTGGCCTGGCACATCAGGAGGAGCCACACCTGCGCCGAGACGACGACCGCGATGGCGATCCCGATCAGGCCGGCGGTGGTGGCGGCGATGTTCCACACCGCGCCCCGGCGAAAGTCCCCGTCCGCGAACCGGAGATCGGTGAGCTGGTCGAGCGCGATGTTGGCGGCGCCGCCGAGCGCGACCGCGGCGAGCAGCCGTACATCGGTCAGCGCGGGGCCGAGCAGCGGCGCGGAGAGACGGACCGCGGCGGCCGCGGCCGCCCCGGTGCAGACCGCGGCCACCACTGTCATCCAGCAGTACGCGGAGAGCAGTTCGTCGCGGCGGTGCCGGGAGGCGGCCTGCGGCAACTGCGCGCGCATGGCGGTGCCGCAGCCCAGGCGGCCGACCAGCATCACCACGCCGGCGACCGTGAGGACCAACACCATGACGCCCCGGTCGGCCGGCCCCAGCGCCAGGGTGGCGAGGACGGCGACGCCGCTGCTGCTCAGGGCGGCGATGCCGTTGGCGCCGGTCAGCAGGACGATAGTGCCCAGATGGCGGCGGCTCATCCGGTGGGCACCGCCGGCCGGTCCGCTCCGCCGCGCGGCGCCACGGTGTTCCGGCCGTAGATGGCCAGGTGCTGCTCGACCGACCGCTCCATCGTGAAGACGCTGTCCTGGAAGGCCGCCAGCGCCCGCCGGCCGCCCCTCGGCCGTCCCGGCACGAGGCCCAGGCGGTGTACGGCGTCAGCCCAGGTCTCGGCGTCGGCGTCGACCGGGACCAGGGCGACACCGGCGAGCTGGTCGTCGATGAACCGTGCGCCGGGCAGGTCGGACGCGACCACAGGGGTGCCGACGGCGCGGGCCTCCAGGACTGTGCCGGGCAGACCTTCGAGCGCGGAGGGTTGCAGCAGGAGGTCGGCCTGGGCCAGGAACTCCCCGACGTCAGCCCGCGGACCCACCAGGTGCATCCGGTCGAGTACGTCGTGCCGGGTGGCGGACTGCCGGACGGCGTCGTCGTCCCGGTCGTCGTGCGGACCCACGAACACGGCCCGGCAGCCGATCCCGCGTTCGCGCAACGCGGCGACGATCGACGGCACCATCGACCGCCGCTTGAGCGGGTGCGGGCGGCCGATCACCACGCAGACGAGGTCGTCCGGGGCGGCGCCGATCTCGTCGCGGAGCCGCAGCGTCGACCGGCGGTGCAGGCGGCCCAGGTCGAGACCGTTGGGCAGCACCCGGCACCGCGGGTCGTTCTCCCACGACGGCCGGTAGCACGAGGTGAGAGCGCCGGGGGCGACGCCGAGCACGTCCGTCGCGCAGAAGTGGATGAGGCGCACCATCACGCCCCGCTGCAACCGGCGGCGCAGGCTGTCCGGATGTCCGTCGCGGTCGGACCGGAAGTGCGCGATCCGGATCGGCACCCGCGCCAGTGCCGCGAGGAACAGCACGAAACCGGAGAACGTCGCGACGTCCGAGTGCACGGCGTGCGGACGGACCTGCCGAAGCAGGCGGTAGAAGCGGACCGGGAACCGACGGTCCAGCCGGATCGGGTGGATCCGTGAGCCCAACTGCTCCACCTCGTCGCCGCGCGCGCCCTTGACGCCGCTGAGCGTGACGAAGGACGTCCGCACCCCGGACGCCGCGAGCCGGGGCAGCAGTTCTATGGTGCGCTGCTCGGCGCCGCCGATGTCGAACGCGCCGAGGACCCGTACCACGCGGATCTCCGGAGGCCGGGGGGCCGGCGCGCCGGACGCGCTCGTCGTCGCCGGGTCGCTGTGGCTCGCGCTGGACATCGTCTCTCCCGTGTCGGGCCGGCCGGTCCTCATACCGGTCGGTTCTCCTGCTCGACGGACTCCACGGCGGGGGCGGCGGACTGCGGCAGCGGACGGCGGTTCGCCATCAGGTCCCGGGCCGCCCGGTAGAACTCGCTGCGCCGCGGCGTCAGCCGGTCCGCGGCGAACTCGTGGGCGACCGCGAGGTTGCGACGCGAGGCGGCAGCCATGGCGTCGGGGTCCGCGAGGGTACGGCGGATGGCGTTGGCCAGGCTGTCGGGGTCGTCCGGCGCAACCAGCATCTCCGGTGGCAGCAGTTCGGGTATGCCACCGACACGCGAGCCGATGGCCGGCAGCCCGCGGGCCATCGCCTCGATCAGGGCCCGGGGCAGGCCCTCGGTCCGGGATGGCATGACGAACAGGTCGGCGGCGTCGAGGTGCCGGCGCAGCGCCTCGACATCGGTGATCAGGCCGGCGAACGTGATTCGGTCGCGGACCCCGAGGCGGGTGGCCAGATCCTCCAGCACCGGCTGGCAGCGCCCGGGGCCGATGTGCACGTGCCGTACCGGCGGGGCCGAGGACCGCAGCAACGAGATCGCCTCGATGAGCGTGTCGATGCCCTTGTAGAGCTGTTCCAGGGAACCGACCGACACGAGGGTCACCGGCCCGGCCGGCAGCCGGGGCGGGCGGGGCTCCCGCACGAACGCCGCCGGCGGCAGGTTCACCGAGCTGAGACCGATGGAGAGCGCCCCCGGGCGGGTGGGATACCGCTCCTGGAGCGAGCGCTTCGTCTCGTACGACACCGCGACGGCGGAACGGCACTGACGCCGGAGGTTGCGGGTGCTCCACACACGCAGGAAGGGCCGCAGCGGGTGCTCGATCACCCCGGGGGCGAAGACCGCGTACGGGTCGCCGATGACCTCCATGGCGTAGGCGAGACCGCGACTGGTGATGTGCCGGTGCATCAGCGTGGCGATCGACGACGGCGCCCGGAGCAGCACCGCCTCCGCGTCCGCGGCGATCCGGCGGACGGCCCGGTCGATGCGGGGCAGGCGTCGCAGGTACTCCTGCGGTCCGAGGTAGTGGGGGATGGGTGCCACGGTCACCCCGTCGCCGTCGACCCGGACCGCGTTCGGCGGGATCTCCGGTACGTCCCGCGCCCGGGCCACCACCCGTACCTCGTCGAAGGCCGCCAGGTATCGCGCCCAGAGCGCGTAGCCGGTGCCGAAGTCCACCCAGAATCGGTTGTCCGGAGTGCGGAGGTACCGGCACTCCTCGGTGATGGTGAGCCTCACGCGAGATGTCCTATCGGTTTACGGGAACCAGGTTGCCGTGCGGGACGCGCGCCTCGGGGCGCGCGGTCGGCTGGACGGAGCGGCCCTTCAACGAGCCGAGCCAGATGACGGTGTAGAAGGCGACGCCGTGCAGGAGAGTGGCGAGCAGGCTGGCGCTCTCCCCGCGGAACCCGTACATCCAGCTGATCGTGTAGAGGATGCTCGCGTAGGCGTAGACGTGGCCCTGCGCGGCGCGGAAGAAGAGCAGCCGGTGCCCGAGGGTCAGCGCGGCGAAGACGACGGGTACGCCGAGGTACCCGAAGTTGGCGTACGCCTCCGCGGTCAGCGAGAAGCCGAAACCCGACGACGAGCCCGGCAGCCAGGCGTCGACCAGCCAGGACATGAGCATCGGCCGTTCCGGGACCAGCGCCGACGGCATCGCGGTGAGGAAACCGTTGAGGTAGCTCTCGCCGGGCCACAGTCGCAGGCTGTCGGCCGCGTTCGTCAGGACGAAGGTGTCCACGAAGAGGGTCGAGCCCTCGTTGAGAACCTTGCTGAGGTTCAGCGCGTCCCCGCTGCGAACGGCGCTGAGATAGGTGGCGGCCAGGACGAACGCGACGCCGGCGATGCCGAACTTCGGCGAGATCCGTCGCCGTTGCAGCAACAGGACGTGCAGCACGACGGCGAAGAGGACGAAGAGGAAGTCCCGTTCGCTGGTGGCCAGGCAGTAGAGCACGTAGAGGCCGAGGTTCACCCAGTAGGCGATCCGGGCCGGGCGCACCGCCCGGGCCAGGAAGTAGATCGAGCAGGCGCACATCTCGACGACCAGATAGCGGGTGTGCAGGGGACCAGCCAGTTCGATCCGTCCGAGCTTGTCGGCGGCCAGCATCGCCGGGCCACGGGTGACCAGGATGGCGAGGGTGTAGGCGGCCAGTCCGTAGAGCACCACCGGAAGGACCGGATTCTCGCGCGGTGTCCGGCCGAGTGCGGTCAGGTCCGGCAGCCGGTCCCGGACCGGCATGAGCAGGCCGACCAGCGTCACACCGCCGAGCGCCAGCGCCAGCACGAGGCAGGCGGCCGGGATCTTGTCGGTGACGATGCCGATGTAGATCTCGTTGCCGAGGGCGTAGTTGATCGCCGGTCCCAGGCCGAAGAAGGCGAGATAGGCGAAGACATAGGGCAGGAGATCGGTGCGACCGGACCGGAGGAACAGGGCCAGCAGCATCGCCAGACTGACCGCGAGGGTCAGCCATATCGCGGTGGTGGTGCTCAGCTCCACGGAGACTCCAAATCGGTGTACGGACACTCCGGACCGGGAGCGGCCGGGGGCGAGAGCGGATTCCGCTCCACATGCGTGCCGGCTGCATTCAAATGTCTAGCAGGAAAGGTCTCCCATAGGCGGCGATTGCGTCTATCGCATTGACTTGGACGGTGCCGTAACCCGTTCGCCCGTCACTCGTTCCTCGACGCATTCGAATCACTTTCGGATGCGATTCTCCGGCTGGTCAGCGTGCGGCGAGGAATTCGTCGAGCGCGCCGAATAGCCGGTCCGCGTCGGCCCCGAGCAGGGTCGACCCGCTGGGCAGGGAGACGCCGGTGGCGAAGAGACGATCCGCCGCGCCGCTCAGGACCGCCTCGTGCCCGCGATGAGCGGGTTGCTGATGCATGGGCTTGAACATGGGGCGCGTCTCGATGTCGTGCCGGGCCAGGTGCGCGGCCAGCTCGTCGGCCCGCCACCCGGCCCGGGCGGAGTCGACGACGAGGGTGGTGAGCCAGCAGTTCGACCCGGGGTCGCCGTCGCCGAGGATCCGGGTGCCGGGAACCGCGGCGAAGAACTTGGCGTACCGTTCCCGTATCGCCCGGCGACGCTCGATCATGCCGTTCAGCCGCCGTAGCTGTGCCCGCCCGAGCGCGGCGAGCAGATTGCTCAGCCGGTAGTTGTAGCCGACCTGCCGGTGTTCGTAGTGCGCGACCGGTTCCCTGGCCTGGGTCGCCAGGTGGCGTGCCCGGTCGATCAGGTCGCCGTCGTCGGAGACGAGCATCCCGCCGCTCGAGGTCGTCATGACCTTGTTGCCGTTGAACGAGAAGACACCCAGCCGGCCGAACGTGCCGGCGTTGCGGCCGCGCCAGGACGCGCCGAGCGCCTGTGCGGAGTCCTCGACCAGCGGGACGTCGAAGTCCGCGCAGACGGGCAGGATGCGGTCGTAGTCCGCGCAGCCGCCGTTCAGGTCGACCGTCATCACGGCTGCCACGCGGCGGCCCTGCTCCCGCAGCCGGCGCAGCAGCGGCGGCAGCAGCTCGGGGTCGAGGTGCCCGGTTGCGGCGTCACAGTCCACGAAGACCGGCTCGGCCCCGGTGTACCGCACCACGTTGGCGGTCGCCACGAACGTCATGGTGGGCACCACCACGACGGAGCCGGGCCCGGCTCCGATCACCGTCAGCGCCAGGTGCAGGGCGGCGGTCCCGGAGCTCACGCCGACGGCGTGGCCGCTGCCCACCCGGTCCGCCAGCTCGCGTTCGAACGCGGCCAGGTCGGGCCCGTCCGGCGCGACCCAGCCCGAACGGACCGCCGCCAGGATGGACGCCTCCTCGGCCGGACCGACGTCCGGCGGAGAGAGATAGATCCGTCTGCTGACACTCGTGCCGTCCTGCTGATGGGCGGGTCGAGCCATCAGTGAGTAGTCCTGTGCCACGGTGCTGGTCTCCGATGGAAGTGTGGGTGTCACCCGGCGACGCGCAGGGAAACGGGGACGCACGCGCGGACCTGATCGTCGCGCCGCTGCGACCTGGCCCGTCGAGTCGGGACCGACTGGTTCAACGCGCCGACCGTGGCGGCCGTTACGGTGTGCCGGCCGACTGCGGCCGACGCCTCACCGCCCGGCGGGCTCGGGCAGCGGGCACCGGTATTCGGGGAAGTAGTCCGAGGACGCGGACCAGGCCGGATCCCGCCGGGATCCCTCCCGCCGGTGCGCCGTTGACAGCCGCCGGTACGCCGGCTCGTCGAGCACCCGCGTGCCCAGGTGGAACGGGACCAGACCGTTCGGTGCGAAGGCGCGCTTGTACCGGAAGATGCCGTCGTCGGGGGCGTACCCGCCGCCCAGGACGAACCGGATCCGCCCCTGAGCGCGTCCCCATCGGCAGATCTCGAATTTGAGGAGATCGTTGGGCCGCAGGTCGAACGCCGCCTCGTCGGTGCCGCCGAGGTACGAGTAGAGGTTGAGCGCGGAGACCAGCACCAGTTCGGTCGAGACGACGCGTCCCTCGTACACGGCGTGGAAGAAGGCGAATTGGCCGGGCAGTTCGTCGACGATCCGCTCGAAGAACTCGCGGGGGAAGTAGTAGCCGCTCGCCGCGGCGCGCCGGTCCATCGTGCGCTCGTAGATGCCCAGGAAGTCGTCGAGCCGCCCCCCGTCGAGATCGACCACGACGATGACGCCGTTGCGGCGGGCTTTGTTGACGTTCTTGCGGACCTTGTGGTCGAACTCGCGCCACATCTCCTCTTCGCCGGTGCGCAGGTCGCGGACGACGTTCACCAGCTTCTGCCGGACCGGTCCCGGCGGGGGCAGCCGGTCCTCGTCGAAGAGCGTGAGCCGGGTGACCTCGGAGACCACCTGACGCGACCCGCACCAGGCGTCGAACGCCTCCCAGAACTCCTTCGCGTCGAGTTCGGTCGCGCCCTCGGCGAAGGCGCCTCCGTAGCCGTACGCGTTGACGACGTCCCGGTACCGTCGCCCGGGCTCGGCGAGGTGCGGCGCGTCGACCGGGCGGAGCAGGAACGGATACAGCACGAAACCGTGCTCGGTCCGGGCGTACGCGGCCAGCGGCTCGTCCTGCGGCCCGGCGAACAGCCGGAGGTAGGCCGGGTGGGCGAAGACCTCACGCCGGTCCCAGTCCCGGTGCAGAGCACGCCAGCGCTCGTCGTCCGCCGGCTTGCGGGCGTCCAGGATCTCCAGTCGCATCTGCGCTCCCCGTCGCCTGGCCACGGCCGCCCCGATGGCGGCCGGCCACGTGTCGTCCGTTCTGGGTAACGAGGATCGGCCGGGACGGTGTCGACAGGTGGCCGGGCCGGGTCAGGGCCAGTCGTCGCCCGCTTCGAGGCGCGCGCCGAGCAGCGCCGTCAGCGGAAGGGACTCCCCGTCGCGTCCGCCGCGGCCGATGACGAGTGAGGGCGTGGACGGCTCCGGCCGGGCGCCGAGCAGCCGGGCGCGCAGCCCGGCCGGCACGGTCAGCAGGTAGTAGCGGCCCTCGGTGTCCACCGCCCGGCTCCGGGCCCGGTCCACGTACCACCCGACCAGCGGGGTCCGGTAGCGGCCGCGTCCGCTGTAGGGCGTGGCCACGAGCCGCTCGGTGCGCAGGCCGCGCCCGGCGGCCTCGGCCGCGAACCGGGCGACCAGCTCCGCGGCCTCGGCCTGCTCCGCGGCGCGCTGCCGGGCGTCGGCCTCGGCGTGCGCCCGCACCGCGTGGCGTCGCCGCTCCCGCCACCGCTCGTCGTCGTCGGCACCCACGACCGCGAGGGTACGCCCACCGCCGCGCCCGCCCGACCCGGCCGCTCCCGGGCCGGGCGGAGAAGGGCGTGCCGGGCCGTCGCGCGACCACCTGCCGCCCTCGCGCTGATCGTCTAGAGTGCTGACGTCCGTCGCGTCCATCGAGGAGCCTGGTTCGTGCTGCACATCCGGGTGATCGCACCAGCGGACCGCTCGTCCGACATCGCCGACATGCTTGCCGCGGACCCCGGCGTGACCCACCTGGTGGTGTTGCCGGGCGCGGCGCGTCAGCCGGCCGGCGACTACATCACCTGCGACGTGGTCCGGGAGAGCGCCGACGGTGTCCTGCGCCGGCTGCGGGAGATGGGGGTCGAGGCGCGCGGGGCGATCGCCGCCGACGACGTGGAGCTGACCCTCTCGGCCGCCGCGGACCGGGCCGCCGAGGCCGCTCCGGGCCACGGTGACGACGCGCTTATCTGGGACGAGGTCGCCGCGAAGACGGGTGAGCAGACCGTGCTCACCGGCATCTTCCTGGCGCTGATCGTCGTCGCCACCATGATCGCCGGCATCGGCGTGCTGCTCGACCAGCCCATCCTCATCGTCGGTGCGATGGTCGTCGGCCCGGAGTTCGGCCCGCTCGCGGCGCTCTGCGTGGCGCTGCTGCGCGGCAAGGGGGGTGTCGTCGTCCGGTCGGTGCAGGCGCTCGTCGTCGGCTTCGTGGCGGCGATGCTCGCCACCGTGGTCAGCACCTGGGCGCTGGACGCGGCCGGTCTGGTGAGCCGGGAGATGCTGCTGGCCGAGCGGCCGTTGACGGACTTCATCTGGCGCCCGGACGCCCTGTCGTGGGTGGTCGGCCTGCTCGCCGGCATCGCCGGGATGCTGTCGCTGACCTCGAAGAAGTCCGGCTCCCTGGTCGGCGTCCTGATCTCGGTGACCACCGTGCCGGCGGCCGCGAACGTGGCGGTCGCCGCCGCGTACGGCGTCTGGCACGAGGCGGCCGGTTCCGCGCTCCAGCTGGTCGTCAACCTGGCCGCAATCGTGCTGGCGGGTCTGCTCACGCTGCTGGTCCAGCGCTCCTGGTGGCGGCGTGTGGCGCGGCGGTCCCGGCAGCCGGTGCCCCGGCAGCGGGCCGACCGTGACCCCGCGTCCGCCCGGACCGATCCGTCGTCGGGCGGGCACCGGTCGAGCTGACTCGTTCGTGACGTCAGCCCGACCGGCGGCCGCAGACCGTCAGGCCAGACCGGCGCGGCGCAGCGCCTCCGCCATCGCGTCGTTCACCGGCGCCGCCGCTCCGCCACCTCGTCCCTGCCGCGGCGACTGACCACCGCGCGAGCCGCCCCGTTCGCCCTGGCCGCCACGCCGGGCGCCGGCGTCGCCGCGCTGCCCGCCACGGTCGCCGCGCTGCCCGCCACCGTCGCCGCGCTGCCCGCCACCGCGCCGGCCGCCGCGCTCCTCGCCGCCCGGCCCCCCGGCCGCGGGACGGCCACCGGCCGGCGCCTCGTCGTCCAGCCGCAGCGTCAGCGAGATCCGCTTGCGCGGTACGTCCACGTCGAGCACCCGGACCTTGACCACGTCGCCGGACTTCACCACGTCGCGAGGGTCCTTGACGAAGGTGTGCGACATGGCCGAGACGTGCACCAGTCCGTCCTGGTGCACCCCCACGTCGACGAACGCGCCGAACGCGGCCACGTTCGTCACCACCCCCTCCAGCACCATGCCGGGCGTCAGGTCGCTGATCTTCTCCACGCCCTCGACGAACGTCGCGGTCCGGAACTCCGGCCGCGGGTCGCGGCCCGGCTTCTCCAGCTCGGCCAGGATGTCGGTGACGGTGGGCAGACCGAACGTGTCGTCGACGAAGTCGGTCGCGCGCAGGCCGCGCAGGATGGCCGACCTGCCGATCAGCGCGCGCAGGTCCTGCCCGGTGGAGGAGAGGATGCGGCGCACCACCGGGTACGACTCCGGGTGCACGCTGGAGGAGTCCAGCGGGTCGTCGCCGCCGGGGATGCGCAGGAAGCCGGCGCACTGCTCGAACGCCTTCGGCCCGAGCCGGGGCACCTTCTTCAGCTCCGCGCGGGTGCGGAACGGCCCGTTGGCGTCACGGTGCAGCACGATGTTCTCGGCCAGCCCGGCGCCGATGCCGGACACCCGGGTGAGCAGCGGCGCGGAGGCGGTGTTGACGTCCACGCCGACGGCGTTGACGCAGTCCTCGACCACCGCGTCGAGCGAGCGGGACAGCTTCACCTCGGACAGGTCGTGCTGGTACTGCCCGACGCCGATCGACCGCGGGTCGATCTTCACCAGCTCGGCCAGCGGGTCCTGGAGACGGCGGGCGATCGACACCGCGCCGCGCAGCGAGACGTCCAGACCGGGCAGCTCCTGCGAGGCGTACGCGGACGCGGAGTAGACCGACGCGCCGGCCTCGGAGACCACCACCTTGGTGAGCTTCAGCTCCGGGTGCTGCTTGATCAGGTCGCCGGCCAGCTTGTCGGTCTCCCGGCTGGCGGTGCCGTTGCCGATCGCGACCAGCTCGACGCCGTGCGCGGCGGCCAGCGTGGCGAGCGTGTGCAGCGACGCGTCCCACTGCCGGCGCGGCTCGTGCGGGTAGATGGTGTCGGTGGCGACCACCTTGCCGGTGGCGTCGACCACCGCCACCTTCACGCCGGTACGCAGGCCCGGGTCGAGGCCCATCGTCACCCGTGCCCCGGCCGGCGCGGCCAGCAGCAGATCACGCAGGTTGGTGGCGAAGACCCGCACGGCCTCCTCCTCCGCCGCCTGCCACAGCCGCATCCGCAGGTCCGCGCCCAGGTGGATCAGGATCCGGGTACGCCAGGCCCAGCGCACCGTGTCGGCCAGCCACCGGTCGGCGGGCCGCCCCTGGTCGCTGATGCCGAAGCGTCCGGCCACGGCGGCCTCGTAGCGGCTCGGCCCGGTGGCCGCGTCGGCGTCGCCCTCGGCCTCCGGGTCCATGGTCAGGTCCAGCACGCCCTCCTTCTCGCCCCGGAACACGGCGAGGATGCGGTGCGAGGGCAGCTTCGGGTACGGCTCGGCGAAGTCGAAGTAGTCGGCGAACTTCGCGCCGGCGGTCTCCTGGCCGTCGCGTACCCGGGAGACCAGCCGGCCCCGCGACCACATCTGCTCGCGTAGCGTGCCGATCAGGTCGGCGTCCTCGGCGAAGCGCTCGATCAGGATGGCCCGCGCCCCGTCCAGCGCGGCCGCGGCGTCCGCGACGCCCTTGTCCGGGTCGGCGAACCCGGCGGCGACCGTCTTCGGGTCCTGGGCCGGATCGGCCAGGAGCGTGTCCGCGAGCGGCTCCAGCCCGGCCTCGCGGGCGATCTGCGCGCGGGTGCGCCGCTTCGGCTTGTAGGGCAGGTAGATGTCCTCCAGGCGGGACTTGGAGTCGGCGGCGAGGATCTGCGCCTCCAGCGCCTCGTCGAGCTTGCCCTGGCTCCGGATCGACTCCAGCACGGCCGCGCGCCGCTCGTCCAGCTCACGCAGGTAGCGCAGCCGCTCCTCCAGCGTGCGCAGCTGCGCGTCGTCGAGCAGGCCGGTGGCCTCCTTGCGGTAGCGGGCGATGAACGGCACTGTGGCGCCGCCGTCGAGCAGCTCGACTGCCGCCCGTACCTGCCGTTCGGCGACGCCGAGTTCCTCGGCGATCCGCTGGTGCACAGACTGGGTCACGATCTGATCCGCCTTCTCGGGTGGGTTCCGTCGTGCATTCTGCCGGTTGCCGTCGTACGCGCCGCACCGGCCGGACGGCGGGTCCGGGCCGATATCCCGAAAACGGACTTCCGGCCCCAGAAACCCCTCTAGCCTCCAATCAGGTGATTTCCTACGGTTGTCTGGAGCCCGGGTGAGCGCTGAGAAAGTGGTCGTCATCGGTCAGGGGTACGTCGGTCTCCCGCTGGCCATGCGGGCCGTCGAGGCCGGCTTCGACGTGGTCGGGCTGGACGTCGACGCCGACCGGGTCAAGCGGCTCGCCTCCGGTGAATCCTTCGTGGAGGACATCCCCGCCGACCGGCTGGGGCGGGCGCTCGGCAGCGGCCGCTACCTGCCGAGCACCGAGTACGCAGACGCCGAGGGCTTCGACGTCTGCGTCATCACGGTGCCGACCCCGCTGCGCGACGGCACGCCGGACCTGAGCTACGTGGAGCAGGCCGGCCGGGGTATCGGCCCGCACGTGCGGCCGGGAAGCACCGTGGTGTTGGAGTCGACGACGTACCCAGGCACCACCGAGGAACTGCTGCGTCCGCTGCTCGAAACGGCCAGCGGGCTGCACGCGCCGGGCGACTTCCACCTCGGGTACAGCCCGGAACGCATCGACCCCGGCAACCCGACCTGGCGGTTGGAGAACACGCCCAAGGTGGTCTCCGGCGTTGACGCGCCCGCGCTGGAACGGGTGGACGGCTTCTACCGCCGCATCGTGGAGCGGACCGTTCCGGTGTCCTCCACCCGGGTCGCGGAGCTGACCAAGCTGATCGAGAACACCTTCCGTCAGGTGAACCTGGGCCTGATCAACGAGCTCACGGTGCTCTCCCACCACCTGGGCATCGACGTCTGGCAGGCGATCGACGCCGCGGAGACGAAGCCGTTCGGGTTCATGCCGTTCCGGCCCGGACCCGGTGTCGGCGGACACTGCCTGCCGATCGACCCCTGCTACCTGTCCTGGCAGGTCAAGCGGCGTCTCGGCCGTCAGTTCCGGTTCATCGAGCTGGCCAACGACGTCAACCACGAGATGCCCGAGCACGTGGCGCAGCGGGTGATGACCGGCCTGAACCGCACCGGCCGTGCCGTCAACGGCGCGCGCCTGCTGATGCTCGGCCTGGCGTACAAGAAGAACACCGGAGACATGCGGGACTCGCCGGCGGTGGACGTCGCCCGGCGGCTGTGCGACCTCGGCGCGGACGTCCGCGCCGTCGAGCCGTACGCCGAGGCGCACCAGATCCCG
Source organism: Micromonospora globosa (assembly GCF_000717585.1). Taxonomy (NCBI): domain Bacteria; kingdom Bacillati; phylum Actinomycetota; class Actinomycetes; order Micromonosporales; family Micromonosporaceae; genus Micromonospora; species Micromonospora globosa. The sequence goes on along the minus strand of NZ_JNZR01000007.1, from coordinate 130,780 downwards.
GGTGGGGTGCTCGTCGTGCCGCTGACCGAGCAGGAGGTCGACGCGGCCGATGCGGTGGTCGTCACGACCGACCACGACGTCTTCGACTACGAGATGGTCTCCCGCCGCGCCCGCTACGTGTTCGACGCCCGCAACCGGTGCTCCGGGCCGGTGGTCGAGCGCCTCTAGGCACACCCTGCCCGCCCCGCCGCCGGCTGCGCTAGCGTGGCGATCATGGAGGCACCTGCGGATCCGCGGGCCCGGCGGCTGTTCGGCGGCAGCGCCCGGGCGCTCGGCGACCTGGCCGCCGGCCCGTTCCGGGCCGACCGGGACCGGATCGTCGGGTCGCCGTTCTTCGCCCGGCTGGGCGGCGTGACCCAGGTGATCAGCCCTGGTGGTTCCGGGCTGCTGGTGCACAACCGGCTCACCCACAGCCTGAAGGTGGCCCAGGTGGCCCGGGCGATCGCGGAGCGGCTGACGGCCGACCCGGCGCACCGGGACCTGCTGGAGAAGCTCGGCGGCTGCGACCCGGAGGTGGTGGAGGCCGCCGCGCTCGCGCACGACCTCGGGCACCCGCCGTTCGGGCACCTGGGGGAGCGGGTGCTCGACCGGCTGGCCCGGCAGCGCCTCGGGCTGCCCGACGGCTTCGAGGGCAACGCCCAGTCGTACCGGATCGTCACCAGCACCGAGATCCGCGGCGCGGCGACCACCGGGCTGGACCTGACCGCCGCGGTCCGGGCGGCCATGCTGAAGTACCCGTGGACCCGGCTGGACCATCCTGATCCGCACCCGCGCCACCTGGACCCGGCGCCCCGGGGCGCGGCTGCGCCGCCGGAGGACCCGGAGAGCGGTTCGGTGAAGTTCGGCGCGTACCGCACCGAGCTGGACGACCTGCGGCAGGCACGGGAGCCGTTCGCCGGGCGGATCCCGGACTGGCAGCAGACGCCCGAGGCGTCGGTGATGGACACGGCCGACGACATCGCGTACGCGATCCACGACGTGGAGGACTTCTACCGCGTCGGGGTGCTCCAGCAGGGCGCCGTGGCGGCCGAGCTGATGGCCTGGCAGCGCGAGTGCGGGCACCTGCGGTCGATCACGGCGTCGGCGCTGGAGGGGGCGGGCCGGCGGCCGGGAGCCGCGATCGAGCGGCTGCGCCGGCAACTGCACCGCAAGGACGGCTGGATCGCCGACGACGAGGCGTTCGCCGCCGCCGTCGAGCACGTCCGCGAGGAGCTGGTGGAAGGGCTGCTGGCGCTGCCGTTCGACGGCTCGATCGAGGCGGAGCAGTACGTGGCCCGGTTCTCCGCCCGCTGGTCGACCCGCTTCGTGGACGCCATCGCGGTGACGCCGGACCCGGGGGTCCGTTCCGGATACGTGCTGCTGGCGAAGGCGCAGTGGCACGAGGTGCAGGTGCTCAAGTTCGTGCACCACCGGTTCGTGCTGGCCCGCCCGGACCTGGCCCTGCACCAGCGTGGCCAGGCCCGGTTGCTGGGCACGCTGGTGGAGGCGCTGTGGGAGTGGCTGCTGGACCCGGACGAGGAGTCCCGGCTGCCGCGCCGCCTGCACGACCTGGTGGAGCTGGCCGAGGCGGAGCTGCACCCGCGTACCCCGGACCGGATCGGCCGGGCCCGGGGCCGGGCGATCATCGACTTCGTCGCGCAGCTCACCGACGGTCAGGCGGTGGCGATGCTCGACGCGTTGTCGGGACGCTCGGGCGCGCTGTGGACGGACGCCTTCGTGCTCTGAGCCGGCGCGGAGCACGAAGGCGACCGCGCCACCCAGGGACCGCGCCGCGTCAGGCGACCGACTGCCACCACCCGTCCACCGCCGGCGGCTCGTCCACCACGACCCGCTCGCCGGGACGCGGCACGGCCAGCCGTACGTCGCGCGCCTTCGCCTCGGCCCAGAGCCGGTCCACCGGCTCGGACCAGTCGTGCAGGGCCAGGTTGAACGTGCCCCAGTGCACCGGCACCAGCAGTCCGCCGCGCACGTCGAGGTGGGCGGCGACCGCCTCCTCCGGGAACATGTGGATGTGCGGCCACGCCCTGTCGTACGCGCCGATCTGCATGAGCGTCACGTCGAACGGGCCGTGGTCGGCGCCGATCGCGGCGTACCCGTCGAAGTAGCCCGAGTCGCCGGTGTAGAAGACCTTCCGGTGCGTACCGGTGATCGTCCAGGAACTCCAGAGCGTGCCGTCGCGGCGCAGTCCGCGCCCGGAGAAGTGCTGCGCGGCGGTCGCGGTGAGTGTCAGCCCGCCGGCCCGGTGGCTCTCCGACCAGTCCAGCTCGACGATGCGGTGCTCGGGTACGCCCCAGCGGGCCAGGTGCGCGCCGACGCCGAGCGGCACCACGAACGGCGCGGACTGGAGGTCGGCCAGCGTGCGGACGGTCTCCATGTCGAGGTGGTCGTAGTGGTCGTGCGAGATCAGCACCGCGTCGAGCGGGGGCAGGTCGGTCAGGCGGACCGGCGGCTCGTGGATGCGTCGCGGGCCGACCAGCCCGGACGGGGAGCACCTGTCGCTCCACACCGGGTCGAGCAGCACCCGGTGCCCCTCGATCTCGACGAGCGTGGAGGCGTGGCCGTACCAGACGACGTTCAGCTCGCGGGCCTGGTCGCCGGCCGGCGCGGCGCCGGGGTGCAGCAGCGGCACCGGGCTGCCCGGCCGCCGCTTCTGCTTGCCGAAGACCAGCTCCCGGAGCAGGTTGCGGCCCGGGTCGGCGACCATCGTGGCGCTGGCGCCGGCCGGGTTGTGGAACGTGCCGTCGCGGAAGCGCGGTGACCGGGCCGCCCGTTCCGCCCGGGCGCCGGTGAGCCGGCCGCCGAGCTGGGCCGGTACGTCCCGCGCCGCCCAGGCCATCCCGGCGACGGCGGCCAGCCCGGCGAGCTTCCACACCCGCCCGCCGCGCGTCCGGTCCGGTTCCCGCCCCGTTGGTTCCCGCATGCTCGTCCCTCCGCCGTGTCCCGTCGTACACGGTAACGACCCTCGTCCCGGTCCGCCCGCGCGACGGCCCGCCCACGGGGCGGCCCGCCCGCACGACAGCCACCCACAGGACGTCAGGGCAGCCGGCGGCGTACCGCGGACGCCACGGTCGACGCGCGTCCGCCCACGGCCCGGACCACCTGGGACACGTCGGGCAGCCATCCGCCCCGGACCGCCTCACCGGCCGGGTTGGGCGTGAACACGATGCCCTGGTGCGCGGCGACCGGCGTCCGGGTCAGTCCGGCCAGGCGCATCAGCGGCCCGACCAGCACGTCGTACACGCCGGGCAGGACTGTGAAGCCGAAGCGCATGACCACGTTGAGCCGGCCCACCGACACCTCCCGGCGGGGCCGGTCGAGGCAGTGGACGATGGCCCGCGCCACCCGTTCGGGCGAGGCGATCGGGGGCGGCGGCCGGCCGACGCGGCCCAGGTAGTTGGCCGCCTGCCGGTAGACGGGCGTGTCGACGCTGCCCGGGTTGACCAGGCAGATCGCGACGCCGGGTGTCTCCCGCGCCTCCTGCTGGAGCGTGCGGGCCAGCCCTTGCAGACCCCACTTGGCGGCCACGTAGCCGCTCATGTAGGGCGCGGTGATGTGCCCGAGCACCGAGCCGGTGAGCACGAGCGTGCCGCCGCCGGTGGTCCGGAAACGGCGCAGCGCCTCCCGGGCCACCGCCGCGGCGGCCAGCAGGTCGGTGCGGACCACCTGCTCGAACACCTCGGCCGGGGTCTCGTCGAAGCGGCCGTAGGACATCACCGCGGCGGTGTGCACCCAGGCGTCGACGCGGCCGAACTCGGCCCGCGCCGCGTCGGCGAGCGCGGCCACCGCGCCGGGCTCGGTCACGTCCATCGGTACGGCGATCGCCCGCGCGCCCGCCGCCCGGCACTCGTCGCGTACCTCGTCGAGCGTGGCGGGGGAGCGGGCCGCGAGGACCAGCCGGTCCCCGCGGCCCGCCAGCTCCCTGGCGGTCGCCCGGCCGATCCCGCTGGTCGCGCCGGTGACGACCACCGTCCGGGTCACGGCGCGAGCACGACCTTCACGCAGCCGTCCTCCTTCTTCTGGAACATCTCGTACGCGCGCGGCGCGTCGGTCAGCGGCAGCCGGTGGGTCCGCAGGTCCTCGACGCCCAGCGGGTCGTCGTCGCGCTCCAGCAGCGGGATGATCTCGTCGACCCAGCGCCGCACGTGGCACTGGCCCATGCGCAGCTGGATGCCCCTGTCGAACATCTCCATCAGCGGCATCGGGTCCTGCTCGCCGCCGTACACGCCGGAGATCGACACGGTGCCGCCACGCCGTACGGCCTTGAGCGCGGCGTGCAGCACCACGAGCCGGTCCACGCCGGCCTTGTCGGTCATCGCCTGGGCCAGCTTGTCCGGCAGCAGCCCGGCGGCGGTTTGGGCCATCTTGCCCAGCGGCGCGCCGTGCGCCTCCATGCCGACCGCGTCGATCACGGCGTCCGGGCCGCGTCCGTCGACCAGGTCGATGAGCGCGCCGGGTACGTCGTCGAGCTGGCTGACGTCGAGCACCTCGATGCCGTGGCGGCGGGCCATCTCCAGCCGCTCGGGGACCAGGTCCAGCCCGATCACCCGGCCGGCGCCGAGGTGGCGGCCGATCCGGGCGCTGAACTGCCCGACCGGGCCGAGCCCGAACACGGCGAGCGTGCCGCCGGGCGGGGTGTCCGCGTACTTCACCGCCTGCCAGGCGGTGGGCAGGATGTCGGAGAGGTAGAGCCAGCGCTCGTCCGGGCCGCTGTCCGGGATCGTGATCGGGCCGAACTGGGCCTGCGGCACGCGCAGGTACTCGGCCTGGCCGCCGGGGATCGAGCCGTACAGCGAGGTGTAGCCGAACAGGGACGCGCCCTTGCCCTGGCTGGTCACCTGCGTGGTCTCGCACTGCGCGTAGAGCTGCCGCTCGCACATCCAGCACGAGCCGCAGGAGATGTTGAACGGGACGACCACCCGGTCGCCCTTCTTGAGCCGGGTCACGCCGGGCCCGACCTCCTCGACGACGCCCATCGGCTCGTGCCCGAGGATGTCGCCGGGCTTCAGGTACGGCCCGAGCACCTCGTACAGGTGCAGGTCGGAGCCGCAGATGGCGGTCGAGGTGATCCGGACGATCGCGTCGGTCGGCTCCTCGATCCGGGGGTCCGGGACGTCCTCCACGCGGACGTCCCGCTTGCCGTGCCAGGTCAGTGCCTTCATGCCTGTCTGTCCCCTCTCCGGTGCCGTCCATCGGACTGCTACCCGGCAGAGGGCCGTTGAATCGGCGGCGCCGGTCACCGTGGCGTGAGGTCGACAGCCACGGCGATTGTGCTGGTGCTGGCGGCGGTGGCGGCCAGCGCGCCGATGTCGAGGCGGCGGCCGGCGCGGTCGGTGACGGCGCCGGCCGCGAGCTGCAGGCCGGCGACGGGCGTGCCGAGCGTCGCCGACGCGGCCTCCAGCAGCCGCCGCCGGGCCACCGCCACGGCGACCCGGAGCGGGGTACGGGTTCCGACGGCCGGATGGGGTGCGCCACGTGTCCGGCCGGCTGCCGGTCGTGGCGGTGGCACACGGACGCGCCGGCGCGGCACCGAGAGCCCGTCGGCGATCAGTTCGGCGGCCGAGGTGTCGCCGTCGTACCGGTCCGGCGGCAGCGTGAACGACACGGTCCCGTCCGGGGCGACCTCGACGGAGATCAGGGCCGCCCCGGGCAGGGCCGTGGCCGTCATGATCTCGCCGAGTCCGAGCAGCCCGGCCACGTCCGGCGACGGCGTCCGGGCAGCCGGGTACGCGGCGGTGAGTTCGGCAGCGGCCACCAGGACCGGCGCGGCCAGCACGTACCCCAGGAACGGAGGGAGGGACACGGTCATGGTGCTCACCCGGGCGCTCGTCGTCGCAGCCGGGGACGGGAGGTGCCCCGGCTGCGACGCGGTGGTCAGAACTCGCGGTTGCCGAGCGGGATCTCGATGTTGATGGACTGCCCCTCGGACAGGAACAGCAGGGCGAGCTTGCGCAGGAACTCGTCGAACAGCCAGTAGCACTCCGGTGCGAGCGGGAACGGCAGCAGCGCCTCCCGGACCGCGATGAACGGGCCCCAGCTCGTCCGCAGCAGCGTGTCCCAGAGCAGGTCGCGCGGGATCTCCAGCCAGTTGGCGATCTGGTTGCCGAGCATGAACCGGGTGAACGAGCCGAGGATGGGCTTGCTGAGCAGCCCGGCGTCGATCTCCTTGCCGAGGCCGAGCAGGATGTCGGCGAGCGCGTTGCCCTCGCGGGTGGGCGCGAGGATCGGGTCGAGGACCTCGCCGGCCTGGGAGTTCGCCTCGCTCCACGTGGCCGGGATGTACTCGTCCCTGATGCCGAGCATGTGCGCGGCCACCTGCCACAGGTGCAGGAAGGCCGTCGACTCGGCGGCGGGGATCGGCACCCGCCAGTCGGTCAGTTTCCGCATGACCGTGGTCGGCAGGCTGTGCCAGGTGACCATCATGTCCCGCTGGCTGATCGGGATGTCCTCGGGCGCGACGTCGGCCCACTCGGGCGACTGCGGCAGGAGGTGACGCACACCGGCGTGCGCGAGCCGGGTCTTGACGGCGGTCACGATCATCGAGCCGTCGGGCTGGTACGCGTTGGCGGTGCCGATGTCGTACCCGAGCTTGGCGGTCTTGGAGATGCGGTCCTTCATGTCCGCGCCGCCCTTGGAGTAGTAGACGGCGCGCGCCTCCTTGGGGATGACTGTGCTCATCATGCCGCTGGCCAGGCCGTAGAGCACGCCGAGGTAGAGCCCGCGCTTCTCGTTGAAGCGCACGGCGGTGGCCAGCTTGCCCTGGTCCACCCAGGACGGCAGCACGCGTGCGCGTTCGATGAACGCGCGGACGTCCGCCGGGAGGCCGGAGGGCAGCGGCTGGCCGTTCTTCGTCCACGTCCGCAGCAGTTGGTTGACCAGTGGCGCCTCGCCCCGGTCCAGGAGGGAGGCGACGAGCGGGTCGGCCTCCTCGTCCCACACCCAGCGGGGGTCCACGCCCGCGCCGGCGCCGGCCACTGATCCCTTCGGAGACCAGGTCCACGCCGACCGGGCCTGTGCCGGAGCGGCGACGCTGAGCGCGCCGAGCGCGCCCAGTGCCCCACCGGCCTTCAACATCTTGCGCCTGCTTACCGGTTCCACGTTCACTCCTCGGGGTCGAGGCCGCTGATACGGTGAAACGAATGTTGCGCCCGTGTATCACATGAGAGCACGTGGTAACGGTGTCCACAAGGCTCATGACGACAACTGTCGATGGTTTGCGATGAGGGGAGTCCACGGTGGCGCTGGTCGAGGGGATGCTGTCGGGCAAGGTGGCGTGGGTGACGGGCGCCAGTCAGGGCGTCGGCGCGGCGGTCGCCGAGGGGCTGGCCCGGGCCGGCGCGTCGGTGATCCTCCAGTCCCGGCGGCCGGACGCGCTGGACGAGGTGCGCGACCGGATCACGGCCGGCGGCGGCACGGCGGAGGTGGTCGCCGGTGACGTCGCCGACGAGTCGGCCGCGAACGCCGTGGTGGCCCTGGCGCGGCGGCGGTGGGGGCGGCTCGACGTCCTGGTCAACAACGCCGGCATCAGCCCGGCGCTGCACCGCAGCGAGCGGCTCAGCCTCGGTGACTGGCAGCAGGTGATCGACACCAACCTGTCCGGGGTGTTCGTCTGCGCCCGCGCGGCCGGCGCGCTCATGGTCGAGCAGGGCGCGGGCAGCATCGTCAACATGTCCTCCGTGCACGGTCAGGTCGGCTTCCCGCGCCTGGCCGCGTACAGCGCCAGCAAGGGCGGCGTCGAGCAGCTCACCCGCACGCTGGCGCTGGAGTGGGCGGCGGTCGGCGTACGCGTCAACGCGGTGGCGCCCGGCTACCTGGAGACCCCGATGACCGAAGGGTTGCGCGGCCACGAGCAGTGGTCGAAGCGGCTGCGCGACCGTATCCCGATGGGCCGGTTCGGCCGTCCCGAGGAGGTGGTCGGCGCGGTGCTGTTCCTGGCCTCGGACGCCGCGAGCTACGTCACCGGCAGCGTGTTGCACGTGGACGGTGGCTGGACCGCGCAGTGACCGGCGGGCCGTTTGGTTAGTCGGCGTTCGTCGCCAGGTTGCCGTCACGACGCGATATCGCGCCAGATCACGGCCACTCCTTCCCAGGAAGTTAACCCTCGTTTACAGTGCTGCCATCGGCTGCGGAACCCGCGCGGGCACCACGGCGAGGGGTGCGGCCAGCCCTGCCACCACCAGGCCCGGTTGCGTGTGAAGGAGTAGCCCATGGACCCCGCCCACGTCCTCGCCGAGGACTGCGCCAAGAAAGCCGCCGACCTGACCGTCCCGGCGCTGCTGCACCGCAACGCCACCGAGTACGCCGACCGGCCCGCGCTGACCACGCTCGGCCGGGACGACACCCGCACCTGGGCCGCGCTGCGCGACGAGGTCGCCGAGCTGTCCGCCGGTCTGGCCGAGATCGGCCTGGAGGCCGGGCGGCACATGCTGATCATGATGTCCAGCCGCACCGAGCACTGGCTCGTCGACCTCGCGGCGGTCCACCTGGGCGCGGTGCCGTCCACGATCTACCCGACGCTCAGCGCCGAGCAGATGCGCTACCTGGCCCGGCACAGCGCCGCCCAGGTGCTCGTGCTGGAAGGGCCGGCCGAGCTGGAGCGCTGGCGGCCGATCCTGGCCGACCTGCCCGACCTGCTGCGGGTGGTGCTGGTGGACGAGCCCGCCGAACCGGCCGGCGACGCGGTGCCGCTGTCGCGCGTGCGTACCCTCGGCCGGGCCGCACGCGAGGCGGACCCGGACGCCTTCGAGCGGCGCTGGCGCACGATCCGGCCCGAGCAGCCGGTGACGCTGCTCTACACGTCCGGCACGACTGGTAACCCGAAGGGCGTCGTGCTCAGCCACCACAACGTGATCCACCAGGCGGTGGCGCTGGACGCGATGGTTTCCGTCCCCGACCACGCGCCGACGGTGGCCTACCTGCCGCTCGCGCACATCGCCGAACGGTTCCTCGGCATCTACAACCCGATCTACCGCGCCGGGCACGTGACCATCTGCCCCGACGCCACGCAGCTCGTCGCGGCGCTGCGCACCGTCGGCCCCGCCTCGTTCTTCGGGGTGCCACGGGTCTGGGAGAAGATGGCCGCCGGCGTCCAGGCCCACCTGGCCACCGCCGAGCCCGCGGTCCGCGCCGCCGTCGCCGCCGCGAGCGCTGTCACACTGGAGGCGTACGAGCTGCGCGCGGCCGGAGAGCCGGTGCCGGACGAGCTGGCCGCCCGGGTGGCGCAGGCCCGGGACACCGTGCTGCGGCCGTTGCAGGCCACCCTCGGCCTGCAGAACATGGCCTGGCCCGGCAGCGGCGCCGCCCCGATCCCGGTGGACGTGCTGCGGTTCCTCGCCGGGCTCGGCGTCGACGTGCTGGAGGTGTGGGGTCTGACCGAGACCACCGGCACCGCCACCCTCAACACCCCCGACCGCTTCCGCACCGGGACGGTCGGCCGCCCGAACGTGGGCATGGAGGTACGCCTCGCCGACGACGGCGAGGTCCTCGTCCGGGGTCCGCTGGTGTGCTCCGGCTACCTGCGCGAGGACGGCGGCGTCGAGCCGGTCGTCGACGCGGACGGCTGGCTGGCCACCGGCGACGTCGGGACGCTCGACGACGACGGCTTCCTCACCATCACCGACCGCAAGAAGGAACTCATCATCACGTCCAGCGGGAAGAACATCTCGCCGGCGCAGATCGAGAACCTGCTGCGGGCGCACCCGCTCATCGGTCAGGCGGTCGCGATCGGCGACCGGCGGCCGTACGTCACGGCGCTGATCGTGCTGGACGAGGAGGTCGCGCCGCAGTGGGCGCGCACGCACGGCGTCAGCGACCCGCAGCTGCCCACGCTGGCCTCGGACCCGGTGCTGCTGGCCGAGATCCAGGCCGCCGTGGACGCGGCGAACGCGCGCCTCGCCCGGCCGGAGCAGGTCAAGACGTTCCAGGTGCTGCCGTCGGCGTGGACGCCGGAGTCGGGCGAGCTGACCCCGACGCTGAAGCTACGGCGCCGGGTCATCGTCGACAGGTACGGCGACCGGATCGACGCCCTCTACCGGCCGGGCGACGCGGTGGCGGAGCCCGTCACGGAGTAGCGCCGGGTCGATGCCGGGCGGGGGTGGCGGCGCGCCGAGGTCGGCGGGCCGGTACCCCCGCGGGTAGCCGGGATAGGTGCGGTTGCGCGGCGCGCGGGTCAGCCGGCTCACGGTCCGCGCGGGCAGCAGCCGCACCACGGCGGCCCGGGCGCGCAGCGCGCCGCCGACCAGCGCGGTCAGCGGTCGCGGCGCGGCCGGCAGCCCGAAGGCGGCCCGCATCTCGGGCGGCAGCAGCGCGCGCACCGCTAGCCGCGCGGCCGGGCGCAGCGGCGCCGGGTACCAGGACGCGAACAGGTCCAGCGTGTACGCCGCGACCCGCTCGTTGCTCGGCGTACGGCGGAACGTGTCCCGCTCGTACGCGTCCTTGAACGCCCGGAACGCGTCGAAGTCCGCCGGGACGTCTCGGATGCCCATGCGCGCGCCGACCGCGCGGTAGTAGTGGAACGCGGCCAGCCGCTCGTGCTCGTGCAGCGGGCGCCAGCCGTACCGGTCCAGCCAGTCGATCGGCTCGTAGACGAACGTCGACAGCACGTACCGCATGTCGTCGTTCGAGATCGCGTACCGGCCGTGCGCCCGGTTGACCACCCGCAGCGCCTCCCGGCCGCGCGGCGAGTCGTACCCGTGCTCCAGCAGCTCGGCCATCAGCAGCGCGGTGTCGTCGTAGCGCTGCTGCGCCCGCAGCCGGAACTCGCCGGTCGCGTCGAGCAGCACGGAGATGCTCGGCACGCAGAACGTGCGCAGCAGCGCCAGCTCCAGTGCCCGCTGGTAGTCGAAGGGGAACTCGTAGCCGGCGGAGAGCCGGTAGATCTCGTGGTGGTCGCGGACCGGATCGAGCGTCTCGATCCGGCGCAACCAGCGGTACCGCCCCTCACGAGCCATCGCCACCACCCCCACCGTCCACCCTTGCCGATGCAGTCAAGCTCCTCTATGTTAATAGAAAATCACATCCCCGGATAACTCGAAACCTGCTTGTGCGCACCTCACGGGCCGGTGTTCAGGGCGATGTCCGGTCGAACCGGGAAGTGGTGCTAATGGAGAATCTCAGTAGACGAAGCGTCCTGACGCTCGGCGCCGCGCTGGGACTGGTAGCGGTGGCGGACGCCCCGAAGGCGTGGGCGTGGTCGTCGTCCGGCTCGATCGCCGGGACCGACACGGTCACCGACCCGTGGGACGTCTGGGACGACGACACCGACCCGCTCGTCGCCTCGATGCTGGACGCCGGTCAGATCCCGGCGGTGAACACCGCGTTCGCGTCCTGGATCCGCAACGGCGACGCGCTGCCCGTCGGCCTGCCCCCGGCGCTCACCACCTACCTGCGGCGGGTCAACACGCTGCCGTCCTGGGCCGACCAGGCCAAGCTGGACCGCGCCGCCCAGTTCAACAAGCGCATGAGCATGTACCTGTTCCTGCTCTACGGCCTGGGCAGCGGGATCATGAGCACGGTGATCCCGCGCGAGGCCCGCAACGTCTACTGGTCCGAGGGCGGCGCGGACATGAAGTCGCGCGCCGCGAAGACCTTCACCTACGGGTACGACCTGAGCGCCCCCGACGCGTTCAAGGCCACCGGCAGCTTCGTGGTCACCTCGCACAAGACGCGCCTCACCCACGCTGCCGTGCGGCACCTGCTGCCGCAGTCCGCGCCGTGGCGCGGCGTCACCGACCACCCGATCCCGATCAGCAACGGCGACATCCTCATCACCTTCCACAGCCTCGGCACGTACGTGCACCGCAAGCTGCTCGACTGGCGTCGCTGGGGACTGCGGATGTCGGCCGCGGAGGAGGAGGCCTACCTGCACATGTGGCAGGTCGCGCTGCACCTGCTCGGCGTGCGCGACGAGTTCATCCCGAACAGCTGGGCCGCCGCCGAGGAGCAGTCCCGGTACGCGCTGTCCCCGCTGCTCGCGCCGACACCCGAGGGCATCGATCTGGCCGACATCCTGCTGAACCTGACGTCCTCGGTGGACCTGGGCGTCACCCGGGGGTTCCAGCGGGAGTTCGCGCGCTACGTGCTCACCGACCGGATCGGCGACTGGCTGCGGCTGCCCCGCGACTACATCTCCCGGGGCGTGATCGAGGCCGGCTGGCCGACGTACGTGATGTTCCGCGAAGGGCTCTCGCCGCTCATGCCGGAGACGTTCGGCCTGTTCGACAGGTTCATCCGCGGGCTGGCGATGCTGTTCCTCAACAACGGCTCGTCCGCGTCGCACACCCCGATCACGATTCCGGTCATGAACCGGCCGGGCACCTGAGTCCGTGCCGGTTCAGAGCGTCAGGGCGCCGGTGACCAGCGCGGTGACCGCGTCCCGGTGGCCGGGCGAGTCCTGCCAGCGCAGGGCGCGCCCGGCCTCCACCGCCACGCCGAACCCGGCGTGCACGAGCAGCCGGGCCTGCCGCCGGTCCAGGTCCGGCCGGACCGCGCGCAACTGCTGCTCCCAGACCGCGATGTGCTCCCGCTGGGCGAGGATGAGGGGACGCCGTACGTCGTCCGGCAGGCCGGCCACCTCCGCCTCGGCGACGCTGTTGAGGGTGTTGTGCTCGAAGCAGTAGGCCACGTACGCCGCCGCCAGCGCGACCACCGCCTGCCGTGGGTCGGCCGCCCGCTGGAGGCTGCGGTCCACCGCCTGGGCGAGCAGTTCCGCCGCCTGGAGGCAGGCGGCCACGAGGATGTCCACCTTGCCGGGATAGTGGCGGTAGATCGCGGACGGTGCGAGCCCCACCGCCTGGGCGATCTGCGCGTTGGTGACTGTGGCGAACCCGTCCCGGGCGAACAGCGGTACGGCCGCGGCCAGGATCTCCGCACGCCGCGTCCGGGGCACCGGCTGGGCGGGCAGCTCGACCAGCCGCGCCGTCCCGGCAGCGGTGGCCGGATCGGTGGCCACCACCCGCATCGCGGACCGCAGCACCAGATCCTCGATCCGGCGCTGGGCGATCGAGGTGTGGTGCATGGTGACCGAACCGATCACACCGAGCGCGGCCACCGCCCGCAGGCGCTCGTCGGGCAGCGGGTACTCCCGCCGTACCATCTCGGTCACCCGGCCCACGACGTGGCCGAACTTCGCGCGGAGCAGGTGGCGGTCCGCGCGGCCGAGGTAGCGGGCCTCCCACCGGTAGAGGCCGCCGGAGGCGCGGTGCGCGACGGTGACCCGGGTGAGGGCCAGCAGCACGTCGGCCAGCGCCGCGTCCGGCGGCCACTCGTCGATGGCCCCGACCAGGTTGTCCACCATGACGTTGGCGCACTCGGCGAACAACGCGTACTTGTTCGGGAAGTGGCGGTACAGCGCGGGCGCGCTGATCCCGACCGCCGCGGCGATCTCCTCCATGGACGCGCCGTGGTAGCCGCGCTCGCTGAACACCTGCCCGGCCGACTCGACGATGACCTGTCTGCGGTTGCGGGGCCGGGTGGCCGCGGCCGGCCCGGTGGTCACCGGATCGTCCGGGCGGACGCGGACGGGCACGGGACCATGGGTGTCAGTCAACCACAGCGCCTCACGCCGCCCGCGCGCTCGCGGTGACGCCGGTCAGGCGTGCAGGACGGCGAGCGTGAGCCGGGCGGTCTGATCGTCGTAGCCGGCGGTGCGGTCGAAGCGGCCGAGCCGCCCGACGTCGGTGACGACGTTCAGCGCGGCGTGGACGAGCACGCGGGCGTCGGCGGCCGGCAGGTCCGGTCGTACCGCCCGGACCAGGCCCACCCACTCCTCGACGTGCAGCCGCTGCGCGCCGCGCAACTGGTGGCGGTCCCGGTCCGGCAGGTTGTTGTTCTCCGCCAGGTACACCGCGACCAGGTCGCTCTGGCCGAACGCGAAGTCGACGTAGGCGCGCACCACCCGGTGCAGCGCGTCGGCCGGGTCGCTCGCCTCGGCGATCGCCGCGGTGGTGGCCCCGGTGAGCCGGTCGGTGGCCCGGTAGTAGGCGGCCGCGAGCAGGTCGGCCTTGCCGGGGAAGTAGCGGTACACGCTGGACGCCTGCATGCCCGCGGCGCGGCCGATGTCCTCGACCGCGACTGCGTGGTAGCCGTGCCTGTGGAACAGGCGCATCGCCTCGATGAGCAGCAGTTCGCGCCGCGACGCCGGACGCACCGGCCCGGTGGCGGGCATGTCCTGCGGCGCGGTACGCCGCCGGAGCGGCACCGTCGGCGCGTCGGTCCGCAGCAGCGTCCAGGCGACCCGGGTGAGCAGGTGCTCGGTGTCGGCGCCGGTGGCCGCGGCCCGGTACGTGGTCACGCTGCCGAACGCGCTCAGCGCCGCATTCACCAGCAGGTCGGCCTGCGCGGTGGTCAGCTCGGGACGCAACTCGCGCAGCGGCGCGGCGACGCGGCCGACGAGCGTGGCCATCGAGACGGCGAACTCCTGCCGGTGCTCGGGCGTCAGGTAGCGGCCCTCCCACTGGTACAGCCCGGCCACCCGCCGCCTGCTCACCGCGACCTCGGCGAGCGCGCGCAGCAGTTCGTCGAGCAGCTCGTCGGCGTTACTCGCCGCCGGCTGTCCGGTCGCGGCGAGCAGGGCGCCGACGACCTCCCGGGTGGCGTGCACCAGGATCGCGTACTTGTTCGGGAAGTGCCGGTAGACGGCCGGCCCGCTGATGCCGACGGCGGCGGCGATCTCGTCCACCGAGACGCCGTGGTAGCCCCGCTCGCAGAACAACTCGGCCCCGGCGAGCGCGATCCGGGCCTTGCGGTCCTTGGGCCGTCTGACCGGTGCCGGGGCGGTGTCGCTGGCTGCTTGTCGCACAGCTACACGTTAGCGCCCCCTCGCGTGCATCCGGTGACGCCCCTCGGCCGTTTCCCCGGCGGGGTCGGAGCCGGACAGCGCGGAACGCGTCTTGACAAGCGGCGGCAGGCTCAAGAAAAGTTAGGCGAAATTCGCATGCGGGTGAGCAATGAGGAGCTTGGCATGACGACCGATGCGTTCATCTACGACGCGTTGCGCACGCCGCGCGGGCGGGGCAAGCCGACCGGATCGCTGTACGGGGTGAAGCCTGTTTCGCTGATCACCGGCCTGATCGAGGAGACCCTGCGGCGGATGCCCGGCCTCGATCCGGCGCTGATCGACGACATCGTGCTCGGGGTGGTGTCCCCGCTCGGCGACCAGGGCGCCGACATCGCCCGGACCGCCGCCGTCGCCGCCGGCCTGCCCGACACGGTGGCCGGGGTCCAGCTCAACCGCTTCTGCGCCTCCGGGCTGGAGGCGGTGAACATCGCCGCGCAGAAGGTGCGCTCCGGCTGGGAGGATCTCGTCCTCGCCGGTGGCGTCGAGTCGATGTCCCGGGTGCCGATGGGCTCCGACGGCGGGGCCTGGGCGCTCGACCCGGAGGTCAACTTCACCACCGGGTTCGTGCCGCAGGGCATCAGCGCCGACCTCATCGCCACCATCGCCGGCTTCGATCGGGAGACGGTCGACGCGTACGCGCTCCAGTCGCAGGCGCGGGCCGCGAAGGCGTGGGCCAACGGCTACTTCGCCCGGTCCGTGGTGCCGGTCCGCGACCGCAACGGGCTGACCGTGCTGGACCGGGACGAGCACATCCGGGCCGACTCGACGGCGGAGAGCCTCGGCGCGCTGCGCCCCTCGTTCGCCGAGATCGGTGAGAAGGCGGGCTTCGACGCGGTCGCGTTGCAGAAGTACCACTGGGTCGAGCGCATCGAGCACGTCCACACGGCGGGCAACTCCTCCGGCATCGTGGACGGCGCCGCGCTCGTCGCGATCGGCAGCGAGGCGGCAGGCGCCGCCGCCGGTCTCACCCCGCGCGCCCGCGTCGTGGCCACAGCGCTCAGCGGCGCCGACCCCACCATCATGCTCACCGGCCCGGCCCCGGCCGCCCGTAAGGCGCTCGCGAAGGCCGGTCTCGGCGTCGACGACCTCGACCTGGTGGAGATCAACGAGGCGTTCGCCGCGGTGGTCCTGCGGTTCGTCGCCGACCTCGGCCTGAACCCGGACATCGTCAACGCCAACGGCGGGGCGATCGCGATGGGCCACCCGCTCGGCGCGACCGGCGCCATGATCCTCGGCACGCTCGTCGACGAACTGGAACGACGCGGCGGCCGCTACGGCCTGGCCACGCTCTGCGCGGGCGGCGGCATGGGCATCGCGACCGTGATCGAACGAATCTGAGGAGCACGAATGGCAAACACCATCCGGTGGGAGCACGGCGACGACGGCATCGTGCTGCTCACCCTCGACCACCCCGGCCGTTCGGCGAACGTGATGAACGCGGAGTTCGGCGCGAGCCTGGCGGCCACCGTGGACCGGCTCGAAGCCGAGCGTGACCGGATCACCGGCGTGATCGTCACCTCGGCCAAGAAGACGTTCTTCGCCGGCGGCGACCTGGAGACCCTGGTGCGGCTCACGCCCGCCGACGCCGAGGCGTCAGCGGCCGACGCGGCCGCGCTCAAGCAGGCCGTACGCCGGCTGGAGACGCTCGGCCGCCCGGTCGTCGCCGCCGTCAACGGATCGGCCCTCGGCGGCGGACTGGAACTGGCCCTGGGCTGCCACCACCGCGTCGTGCTCGACGACCCGGCCATCGAGATCGGCTTTCCCGAGGTCACGCTCGGCCTGCTGCCCGGCTGCGGCGGCGTGGTGCGTACCGTCCGGCTGCTCGGCGTCACCGCCGCGCTGACCGACTGGCTGCTGCGCGGCCAGCGCCGCCGGCCGCAGGACGCGCTCGCGCACGGGCTGGTCGACGAGTTGGCCGCCGACCGGGACGCCCTGATGGCCGCCGCCCGTGAGTGGATCGCCGCCCACCCGGACGCGACCCAGCCGTACGACCGCAAGGACTACCGGATGCCCGGCGGCACCCCGTCCAGCCCCGGCCTCGCGGTGCAGTTGCCGGCCATGCCCGCGCTGCTGCGCAAGCAGCTCAAGGGCGCGCCCTACCCGGCGCCCCGCAACATCCTCGCCGCCGCCGTCGAGGGCGCCCAGGTGGACCTGGACACCGCGTTCGTCATCGAGGGGCGGTACTTCACCGAGCTGGCGACCGGCCAGGTCGCCAAGAACATGATCAAGGCGCTCTTCTTCGACCTCCAGACCGCCCGGTCCCGCACCGCCGGTGGCGACCACGAGCCGGTACGCAGCGTCGCCGTCGTCGGCGCGGGCATGATGGGCGCAGCCATCGCGTACGTCTGCGCCCGCGCCGGGATGCGGGTGGTGCTCAAGGACGTCACCGCCGAGGGTGCGGCGCGCGGCAAGGCGTACTCGGCGGGCCTGCTCGACAAGGCGGTCGCGCGGGGCCGGTCCACGCCGGAGAAGCGGGACGAGATCCTGGGCCGCATCCACGCCACCGGCGACCTCGCCGACCTGGCCGGCGTCGACCTCGCCATCGAGGCGGTCTTCGAGGATCCGGCGCTCAAGCACAAGGTGTACGCCGAGATCGAGCAGGTCGCGCCGGACGCGCTCATCGCCTCCAACACCTCCACGCTGCCCATCACGCTGCTGGCCGAGGGCGTCAGCCGGCCGGAGGAGTTCGTCGGGCTGCACTTCTTCTCCCCGGTGGACAAGATGCCGCTGGTCGAGGTGATCCGCGGGGAGCGGACCGACGAGGCCACGCTGGGCCGCGCGCTGGGCGTCGTCCGCCAGTTGCGCAAGACGCCGATCGTGGTCAACGACAGCCGGGGCTTCTTCACCAGCCGGGTCATCGGCACGTTCACCAACGAGGGCGTGGCGATGCTGGCCGAGGGCATCCCGGCGGCCACCATCGAGCAGGCCAGCAGCCAGGCCGGCTATCCCGCGCCGGTCCTCGCGCTGATGGACGAGCTGACCCTCACCCTGCCCCGGAAGATCCGCCAGGAGACGGCCGCCGCGACAGTGGCCGCCGGGGGCACCTGGCAGCCGCACGCCGCCGACGCGGTGATCGACCGGATGATCGACGAGTGCGGCCGGACCGGACGCTCCGGCGGTGCCGGCTTCTACGACTACCGCGACGGGAAGCGGGCCGGGCTCTGGCCGGGGCTGCGGGAGCAGTTCGGCGGCACGAACCTGGACACGCCCTTCGAGGACCTCAAGGAGCGGATGCTCTTCATCGAGGCGATCGAGTCGGTGCGGTGCCTGGACGAGGGCGTGCTGACCTCGGTGGCCGACGCCAACGTCGGCTCGATCCTGGGGATCGGCTATCCGAGCTGGACCGGCGGCGTCCTGCAGTACGTCAACCAGTACGACGGCGGGCTGCCGGGCTTCGTGGCCCGCGCCCGGGTGCTCGCAGAGCGCTACGGCGAGCGGTTCGACCCGCCGCCGCTGCTGACGGCGATGGCCGAGCGGGGCGAACGGTTCGAGTAGCGGCGGTCAGAGCGCGGCGGCGAGTCGCTGGGCGTTCATGTACGCGATGGCCTCCACGGAGATCATCGGGTTGACGCCCAGCGACCCCGGGAAGGTCGACGCGTCGGCGAGGACCAGGTTGGGGACCTCCCACGTCGCGCCGTCCGGCCGGGCCACCGACGTCGCCGCGCTGCCGCCCATCCGGGCCGCGCCCATGATGTGCAGGGCGGCCATGGCGACCTGCCCGGGCGCGGTCCCCAGCGTCTCGACGTGCCGGACGAACTCGTCGATGGAACCCGTGCCGCGTTCCCAGACCGGGCCGCGCTGGTGTCCGGACCAGAGCCGCAGCGCTCCGGCCGCCTCGACGATCCGGGCCGCGCCGGCGATCCCTGCTCGCAGATGGGCCGCGTCGTACGGGGAAAGGCGGTAGTGCACCACCGGCTCGCCGTCGCGGCCGACCCGGACCTCACCGCTGTCGCGGTCGCGGGTGATCACGCCGACCCCGCCGAGGTGCGGCAGCGCGCGCATCCGGTCCAGATGCGCCCGTCCGCCCGTCCAGCTCATGAACGACACAGCGGTGGCCGGGTTGGTGGCGGCGGTCTCGTAGATGACGCCGTAGCCGCGGCCGTCGAGATCGGCGTGTTCGGTGGAGTACCGGGTCTGCATCCCGCCCTCCCACGGCCGCACCTCCTCGGCGAACACGCCCCACACGCCGGTCGCCGGATGCAGGTGCAGGTGCCGGCCGATGTTCGGGTTGGTGAGCCCGGAGCGGCGGAGCAGGGCGGGTGTCTGCACGCTGCCGGCCGCGACCACCACGGCGCGGGCGCGTACGGCGACCGGGTGGCCGTTCGCGGTATGGCCGGTCACGCCCGTCGCCCGGCCCGCTTCGACGGTGACGGTCCGCACGTCGACGCCGACGACGAGCCGCGTACCGGCGCGCTCCGCGTCGGCCAGCCAGGTCTTCGTCGCGGACCGTTTGGCGCCGATCCGGCAGCCCAGGCCGCAGCGCCCGCACTCGACACCGGTGTCGCAGCCGTCGACGTTGCGGGGCATCTCGTCGACGTGCCAGCCCAGGCGGTTCAGTCCGCGCTCCATCAGCGCGTCCCGGGAGGAGATCCGGCCGTGCTCGCGGTTGACGCCCAGCCTCGACCACACCGCGTCGAGGCAGCTGTCGTACTCGTCGGTGGCGAACTGCGGCACGCCGAGCGCGGCCCACTCCTCGCGTACCCGGGCCGGGGTGGGGAACGACGTGGTGTAGTTCACCACTGTGCCCCCGCCGAGGCACTGCCCCTGGAGGAGGCTGAGCTGGCCCTCGGCGGTGGCGGCGGGGCCCGGGGCGTAGAGCCGGGACAGTCCGGACAGCTCCCCGCCGTCGAAGTCCCGGTCGTCGTAGTAGCCGCCCTTCTCGACGACGACCACGTCCAGGCCGTGCCCGGCGAGGACCGCGGCGGCAGTGCCGCCGCCGGCGCCGGATCCGACGACGACGACGTCGCAGTCCAGCGTGGTCGGCGCGGACGGGTGGACCGGGGCCAGCGGCGGCGCGGGCGCGTCGGGCCGGACCCCGAGCGGTCCGGGGTAGCCGATGGCGTCCCACACGGGCGAGTGCCCGGCCGGCCCCGGCGTCAGGTAGTAGGAGAGGGTGGCGGCGCCCTTGAGCGCCTGGAACAGCGCCCGTTTGGCGGTGATCCGCGAGTGGGCCAGCGCGAGCAGCGTCTTCTCCCGGCGCTCCTGCGACTGCCGGGAGAACGGCCGCGCGGAACCGCCGAGGACGAACTGGGTGGCGGGGGAGTCCCACCGGTCCAGCAGCCGCAGGAACTGCCGGACCTCGGCGGCGCGCGGATTGTGCAGGACGAGTGCGGCCATCACCTCGGTCGCGCCGAGCCGGCTGGCCGACGGGATCCCGGCGCCGTCACCCGGCGCGAACGTGTCGCAGATGCTCGCCAGGGCGGCGCGCTGGCGGTCGGACAGGTGCACGGTGCCTCCGATCGACCGAAGGGCCGGGTGGGTCAGGACATCTGCTCGGACAGGCCGTACGTCTTGGCGATGATCTCGCGCTGGATCTCGCTGGCGCCGCCGTACACGGTGGACACGATCGCCGAGCGGACCAGACGCTCCATGTCGAACTCGGTGGTGTAGCCGTAGCCGCCCATCATCTGCATCGCGTCCAGCGCGACGCGCCGGGCCGTCTCGGTGGCCTTGAGCTTCGCCATCGAACTCTCCCGGGGCAGCACCGTGTCCGGTGCCTTGTCGACCTTCGCGGCGGTGTCGTAGACGAGCAGCCGGGCGCACTCGATCTCGGTGGCCAGGTCGGCCAGGCGGTGCCGGATCACCTGGAACGATCCGATCGGCCGGCGGAACTGGCGGCGGTCCTTCACGTACGCCACCACGTCGTCGAACGCGCGCCGGGCGATGCCGAGCACCACGCTGGCGAGGATCAGCCGTTCCATGTTGAGCCCGGCCATCAGCTGCCGCCAGCCGTGGTCGACCCGGCCGACCACCGCGTCGGCGGGGAGCACGCAGTCGGTGAAGTAGAGGTCGTTGACCTCGCGGCCGCCCATGGTGTCGATGCCGGACACGGTCAGGCCGGGCGCGCCGGCCGGGACCAGGAACATGGTCAGGCCCTGGTGGTCGCCGGCCCGGCCCGAGGTGCGCGCGACGAGCAGGATGTGCTCGGCCAGGTGGGCGTTGGAGCACCACGTCTTCTGCCCGTTGACCACCCACCCGTCGCCGCGCCGCTCGGCCCGGCAGCTCAGGTTCGCCACGTCGGAGCCGGCCTCGGGCTCGGACATCGCGACCGCCTCGACCACGCCGCGGGCCACGCCGCTGAGGATCAGCTTCTTCTGCTCCGGCGTGCCGAACCGCTGGTAGGTGGCGGCGACGATGATCGAGGTGGTGAACCCGCCGATGGGCGCCATCGCCCGGCTGGTCTCCTCCAGGAACAGGCACAGCTCGGTCATGCCGGCGCCGCCGCCGTCGAACTCCTCCGGCAGCGACAGGCCGAGCCAGCCGAGTTCGGCCATCTTCCGGTACAGCTCCGGGCTGTGCGGTTCCCGCCCGCCGTCGGTGAGACGGTGCCGTTGCTCGCGGGTGCCGACCTCGCGGCGGCAGAAGTCCCGCACCGCCTCGACAAGTGACAGTTGCTCGTCGCTCCACTCCACCGCGGTACCTCCAGCGCATCGTGAGGGATTGACAGCAAGGCTAAACTATCGAATATCAAATGTCAGGAGGCCGCCGATGACGTCCCTCGTTGAGCACCCCCGCCGGCTGCGCGTCGTCGACCCGGTGACAGGTGAGCACCGCGCCGACTACGACATCGCCGACGACGCCGCCGTACGCGCCGCCGTGACGCGGGCCCGCGAGGCGGCCGGCTGGTGGGCCGGTCTGGACGCCAGGCAGCGCCGCCGGCACCTGCTGGCGTACAAGGCGGCGGTCGCCGGTGGCATCGAGGAGCTGGCCGGCATCGTCCGGAGCGAGACCGGCAAGAGCCTCGCCGGGGCTCAACTCGAGGTGATGCTCGCCGTCGAGCACCTGGACTGGGCGGCCCGGCACGCCGCACGGGTGCTCAGGCGGCGGTCGGTCTCCTCCGGCCTGCTCGCGTTCAACCAGGCCGCCTCCGTCGAGTACGTGCCGTACGGCGTGGTCGGCGTGATCGGGCCGTGGAACTACCCCGTCTACACGCCGATGGGTGCGGTGTCGCACGCGCTCGCCGCCGGCAACGCGGTGGTGTTCAAGCCCAGCGAGTTCACCCCGGGCGTCGGGGTGTGGCTGGCCGAGCGCTGGCACGAGCTGCTTCCCGACCACCCGGTCCTCCAGGTGGTCACCGGCGACGGCACGACCGGCGCCGCGCTGTGCCGCGCCTCGGTCGACAAGATCGCGTTCACCGGGTCGGCAGCGACCGGGCGCGCCGTCATGGCCGCCTGCGCCGAGAGCCTGACGCCGGTGGTGATCGAGGGCGGCGGCAAGGACGCGCTGATCGTCACCGCCGACGCCGACCTCGACGCGGCAGCGCAGGCGGCGGTCTTCGGCGGACTCGGCAACGCCGGGCAGACGTGTGCCGGCGTCGAGCGCGTCTACGTCGAACGGTCCGTCTACGAGCCGTTCCTGGCCACGCTCACCGAACTGGCGCGGCAGGTCCGGCCGGGTGCCGAGCCGGACGCGCCGTACGGGCCGATGACCACGCCCACCCAGCCCGAGGTCGTGCGGCGCCACGTCACCGACGCGCTCGACCGGGGCGGCCGGGCGGTTGTCGGTGACGCGGCTTCGGTCCGGCCCCCGTTCGTGGAGCCGGTCGTGCTGACCGACGTGCCCGAGGACAGCACCGCCGTCACCGAGGAGACGTTCGGCCCGGTGCTCGTGGTCAACCCGGTGGCCGACGCGGACGAGGCGGTCCGCCGCACGAACGCGACCAGCTACGGCCTCTCCGGCTCGATCTTCACCCGCGACCGCCGTCGTGGCCTGGCGCTCGCCGGGCGGCTGCGGGCCGGCGCGGTGTCGGTCAACTCGGTGCTGGGGTACGCGGGCGTGCCGTCACTGCCCTTCGGCGGCGTGGGCGACTCGGGGTTCGGGCGGGTCCACGGCGCGGACGGCCTGCGCGAGTTCGCCCGGGCGCGATCGGTGACGTGGCAGCGGTTCCGGCCGCTGATCGAGGTGATGACGCTTCAGCCGTCCGCCGCCGCGATGAAGCGCTCGCTGGCGATGTTCGCGTGGCGTCATGGCCGCCGGTGACTCACTCGTTCCACACGCCCAGGCCGTCCAGGTGCTTGACCAGCCGCTCCGCGCCGTCGGTGAAGTGCCGGGCCATGACCGGCCGGACCGCCTCCGGGTCGCCCGCCGCGAGCGCGTCGAGCAGCGCCTCGTGATCGGCGACCATGCCGGCCCGCCACTCCGCGTCCGCGGCGTAGAACCGCGACGGCGTGTAGCGGGTCACGGTGCGCAGCAGCCAGGACAGCTTGCGCGCGTCGGCGAGCCGGTTGATCCGGCGGTGGAACTCGTATTCGAGCTGTTCGACCCGGCTGACCTGCCGGGCCTGGGCGGCCCGGCGCAGCCGCTCGTGCTGCTGCCGCAGGTCGTCGAGCTGCTCCGGGGTGATGCTGACGGCGACCCGGGCGGCCAGCTCGCCGGCGATGTGGCCCTGGAGGCTGAACACGTCGATGATGTCCTGCCGCGACAGCGGCGCCACCACGTGCCCGCGGCGCGGTTGCAGCTCGACCATGTCCTCCGCGCGCAGCATCAGCAGCGCCTCGCGTACCGGTGTGATGCTCAGCCCGGTCTCCTGGGCCACCTCCTCGAGCCGGATGCGTTCGCCGGGGCGCAGCTGGCCGGACATGATCCGGTCGCGCAGCAGGCTCGCCACGGTCTCGGAGAGCTGGGGCTGAGAGACGTTCTGGATCCTGCCGCGGTCCGCCACCAGCCCAGAGTATCAAATGTCAAATGTCAGAACAGGAGCGCCGATGAGCTCGACCGTGCCGGAGTCCGAACCGGCCGGCGCCGGACTGCGGGCCGCCACCAGCGACGGCGTCCGCACCATCTGGTTCGACCGGCCCGACCGGCGCAACGCGATGTCGCTGGAGATGTTCCGCGACTACTACGCGGCCCTGGTGGCGGCGGACGCCGACCCGGAGGTCCGGGCGGTCGTGGTCACCGGCTCCGGTGACTGGTTCTGCTCCGGCGCCGACCCGGAGGCGCTCGCCGCGCTGCTCGACGAACGCAACCGCGACCTGCTCGCCGGCGAGTTCGGCCACCCACCGCACCTGCCGCTGACGCTCGGCACCCCGATCGTCGCCGCGATGAACGGCGGCGCGGCCGGCCTCGGCCTGGTCCACGCGCTCTACGCCGACGTGCGGTTCATGGCGGCGGAGGCGCGCCTGTCCACCTCGTTCAGCCGGCTCGGCCTCGTCGCCGAGTACGGCAGCGCCTGGCTGCTGCCCCGGCTGATCGGCGTCGGCGCCGCGCTGGACCTGCTGCTGTCCGGCCGCAAGGTCGACGCCGTGGAGGCGTTCCGGATCGGACTTGTGCAACGCGTGCTCCCGCGCGACGAGGTGCTGGCCGAGGCACAAGCCTATGCCGTGGCCCTGGCCGAGCACTGCTCACCGGCGTCCATGGCGGTGATCCGGCGGCAGGTGTGGTCGGGCTCGGAGACCGGCGCCGCCGAGGCCGCCACCGACGCGATCCGGCTCATGGTCGAGTCCCTGGCCGGCGCCGACTTCGGCGAGGCCCTGCTCAGCCGGGCCCAGGGCCGCGCACCCCGCTTCGCCCCACGGGGCGGCGCGTGAGCGGCCCGCTCGCCGGCGTCCGGGTCGTGGAACTGGCCGGGATCGGACCCGGCCCGTTCGCCGCCATGCTGCTGGCCGACCTCGGCGCCGACGTGGTCCGGGTCGACCGGCCGGAGCCCGGCGCGCTCCCGGCCGGTGACCCCGGGCGGAACCTGCTCAACCGGGGCAAACGCTCGATCGTGGTGGACCTCAAGCACCCCGACGGCGCCGAGGTGGTCCTCGCGCTGGCCGGCCGGGCCGCGATCCTGATCGAGGGCTGGCGCCCCGGCGTGGCCGAACGGCTCGGCGTCGGACCGCAGGCCGCGCTGGCCCGCAACCCGGGCCTGGTGTACGGGCGGATGACCGGCTGGGGACAGGACGGGCCGCTGGCCCGCGCCGCCGGCCACGACATCGGCTACATCGCCGTAGCCGGGGCGCTGCACCCGATCGGCCGCGCCGGCGGGCCGCCGCAGATCCCGCTCAACCTGGTCGGCGACTTCGGCGGCGGCTCGCTCTACCTGGTCGTCGGCATCCTGGCCGCGCTGCACGTCGCCGCCGCCACCGGCCGGGGCCAGGTCGTCGACGCCGCCATCGTGGACGGCGCGGCCCACCTCACCACCCCGTTCGCCGGGATGCTCGCGCAGGGCACCTGGCGACCCGAGCGGGGCCGCAACCTGCTCGACGGCGGCGCACCGTTCTACGACGTGTACGCCACCGCCGACGGCGGGCACATGGCTGTGGGCGCGCTGGAACCCCAGTTCTACGCCGAACTGCTGCGGCTGCTCGGGCTCGCAGGCGCGGACCTGCCGGCACAGCACGACGTGGCCGGATGGCCGGTGCTGCGAGCCCGCTTCGCCGAGGTGTTCGCCGGCCGTACCCGCGACGAGTGGACAGCGGTGTTCGACGGCACCGACGCCTGCGTCGCGCCGGTGCTGTCGCTCACCGAGGCGCCAGGCCACCCGCACCTGGCGGCGCGCGGCACGTACGAGGAGCACTTCGGCGTCCGGCAGCCGGCCGTGGCGCCCCGCCTGTCCGGGACACCCGGCCGGGTCGGCGGCCCGCCGCCCGCGCCCGGCGCCGACACCGAGCCCGTCCTCACCGACTGGGGACTGGGCGCACACCTACCGCGATGGCTGGACGACGGCGTCGTCGGCCGGAAGCAGGGAGCAGCGCACTGATGCGTATCGGGACGACACTGGCGTACGCCGCCGACCCCAGAAGCGGCGCCGACGACGTGGCCGCCTGGGAACAGGACGGCCTGGACGTGGTCTGGGTGTCCGAGGCGTACGGCTTCGACGCGCCCACCGTGATGGGTTACCTCGCCGCCCGGACGAGCCGGGTCCACATCGGCTCCGCGATCCTGCCGATCTTCTCGCGTACCCCGGCTCTGCTCGCGCAGACCGCCGCGGGCCTGGACGCGATGTCCGGTGGCCGGGCCATCCTCGGCCTCGGCGCGTCCGGACCGCAGGTGATCGAGGGATGGCACGGCGTCGCGTACGACAGGCCGCTGGCCCGCACCCGCGAGGTGATCGACATCTGCCGGCGGGTGTGGCGGCGCGAGACGCTGACGAACGACGGCCTCTACCGGCTGCCGCTGCCGCCCGGCGAGGGCACCGGGCTGGGCAAGCCGCTGAAGATCCTCACCCACCCGGTCCGCGACCGGATCCCGATCCACGTGGCGAGCCTCGGTGACCGGAACGTCCGGATGACCGCCGAGATCGCCGACGGGTGGCTGCCGTTCCTCTACGATCCGCAGCGCGCGGGCGACGTCTGGGGTGCCGCGCTGGCGGCCGGCCGGGCGAAACGGCCGGCTGACCTCGGGCCGCTGGAGGTGGTGGCCGGCGGGCCGCTGGCGATCGGCCCGGACGTGACCGGGCTGCGCGACCTCGCCCGGCCGCTGATCGCCCTGTACGTGGGCGGGATGGGCGCCAAGGGCCGCAACTTCTACCACGACCTTCTGTGCCGCTACGGCTACGAAGCCGAGGCGGACCGCATCCAGGACCTCTACCTGGACGGCCGCAAGGCCGAGGCCGCCGCCGCGGTGCCGGCGGAACTGCTGGAACGCACCAGCCTGATCGGACCGGAGAGCTACGTGCGTGACCGGGTCCAGGAGTACCGCGACGCGGGCGTGACGATCCTCAACGTCGCGCCGCTGGGCGAGGACCCGCGGCGCCTCGTCGCCGCCGTCGCGGACATGGCCCGGTAGCGCAGGGGAGGAGCCCACACACATGGACCGCGCGATCTTCACCGCCGACCACCTCGCGTTCGCCGAACTGGTGCGCGCCTTCATCGACAAGGAGATCACCCCGCACCACGAGCGCTGGGAGGCCGACGGCATCGTCGACCGCGGCGTGTGGCGGGCCGCCGGCGCCGCCGGACTGCTCGGCCTCTTCGTCGACGAACGGTACGGCGGCGCCGGGGTCACCGACCGGCGCTTCCACGCCGTCCTGACCGAGGAACTCGCCCGGGCCGGTGCGAGCGGGCCCGCGTTCGGCCTGCACAACGACATCATCGGCCCGTACCTGACCGACCTGACCACCGAGGAGCAGAAGCAGCGCTGGCTGCCGGGCTTCTGCTCCGGCGAGATCGTCACCGCCATCGCCATGTCCGAGCCGGGCGCGGGCAGCGACCTGGCGGGCATCACCACCACAGCGGTACGCGACGGCGACGACTGGGTCCTCAACGGGCAGAAGACGTTCATCAGCAACGGCATCCTGGCCGACCTGGTCGTCGTGGTGGCCCGTACCGATCCCGGCGCCGGGCGGCGGGGGATCAGCCTGCTCGTGGTCGAGCGCGGCATGCCGGGGTTCGAGCGCGGCCGCAACCTCGACAAGCTCGGGCAGAAGGCGCAGGACACCGCCGAGCTGTTCTTCTCCGACGTCCGCGTACCAGCGGCGAACCTGCTCGGCGCGGAGGGCGAGGGCTTCGCCTACCTGATGCGCAACCTGCCGCTGGAGCGGCTGTCGATAGCCGTCGCGGCGCTCGCCGGCGCCGAGACGGTGTTCGCGCAGACGCTCGACTACTGCAAGCAGCGCCAGGCGTTCGGCCGTCCCATCGGGAGTTTCCAGCACAACCGGTTCGTACTCGCCGAACTCGCCACCGAGCTGCGCCTGGGCCGGGTCTTCGTCGACAACTGCCTGGTCGCGCCGGACCTCACCGCGGAGACGGCGGCGATGGCGAAGTGGTGGTGCACCGAGTTGCAGCAGCGCGTCGTGGACCGGTGCCTCCAGCTGCACGGCGGCTACGGCTACATGCGCGAGTACCCGGTGGCCCGCGCCTACCTGGACGCCCGCGTCCAGACCATCT
This sequence comes from Micromonospora globosa, assembly GCF_000717585.1. Taxonomy (NCBI): domain Bacteria; kingdom Bacillati; phylum Actinomycetota; class Actinomycetes; order Micromonosporales; family Micromonosporaceae; genus Micromonospora; species Micromonospora globosa. The sequence continues at coordinate 102,916 of NZ_JNZR01000007.1, read as the reverse complement.
ACGGCGGCACCACCGAGATCATGAAGGAGGTGATCGGCCGGTCACTCGGCCTGTGAGCCGGGCTCCAGCATGGGTACGAGGAACCGGCGGGCCATGGTCCGCAGCTCGTCGGCGTCGTCCAGGTCGATGACGTGGCTCGGGGTGAGCAGGAAGGAACAGGACAGCCGGGTCATCAGCTCGGCGACCACCTCCACGTCGACTGTGGCGGCGATGGTGCCGGCGCGCTGCTCGCGGCGCAGCTGCCCGGCGACGAACCGCTGCACGGTGGCCAGGGTCCGCCCGCCGTCGCTGATCATCGAGGGGATGAGCACGTCCGGTTCGACGCTCATCAGCCCGCCGATCAGCGGGTTGCGGCGGATCGCGTCCAGCGCGCTGACGAAGCCCAGCACCAACCGGTCTCCGACGGTGGCCGCCTGCTGGATGTCGACCAGGAACCGGTCGAAGTAGCGCCGGAACTCGCGGCGGACCACCTGCTCGACCAGCCGGTCCTTGGTGGCGAACCGGCGGTACGCGGTGATCCGGGAGACGCCCGCCCGCCGGGCCACGTCCTCCATCGTGGAGCGGCGGATGCCCATCCGGCAGAACTGCTCGTAGGCGGCGTCGAGGATCCGGGTCGCCACCTCGTCGCTGTCGTCGGCGCTGTGCAACGCCTCGGTGAAGGCGCGTTCCAGCAGCGACTCGGGCCGGCCGGCCGGTTCGTCGTGACCCGCCTCGGGGGAGGACGCCTGCGCGGGAGCGGTCCGGGCCATGGGTGCCCTCCCGGGAGAGACGGTGACGCGGTTGGTGCTTCACCGTACCAATCGCCGGGGCGTACCCCCGGACAAGCGCGACCGCCGCGCCCCGGAAGCGGGGCGCGGCGGTCGCGTGGGGTCGTGCGGTGTCCGGTCAGGAGCCGGAGCGCTTGGCCGTCGCCTTCAGGTAGTCCCGGTTGAGGCGGCCGATGGTGTTCAGCGGGATGCCCTTCGGGCAGGCCGCCGCGCACTCGCCGATGTTGGTGCAGCCGCCGAAGCCGGCCTCGTCGTGCGCGTCCACCATGCCGATCACCCGGGTGTAGCGCTCCGGCTGGCCCTGGGGCAGCAGCGAGAGCTGGGTGATCTTCGCGGCGGTGAACAGCATGCCGGAGCCGTTCGGGCAGGCCGCCACGCAGGCGCCGCAGCCGATGCAGGCAGCCGACTCGAACGCGGCGTCCGCGTCGGCCTTCGGCACCGGCACCGAGTGCGCCTCCGGGGCGCTGCCGGTCGGCGCGGTGACGTAGCCGCCGGCGGCGATGATCTGGTCGAACGCGTTGCGGTTGACCACCAGGTCCTTGACGACCGGGAACGCGCGGGCCCGCCAGGGCTCGATGTCGATCGTGTCGCCGTCGGAGAACTGCCGCATGTGCAGCTGGCAGGCGGTGGTGCCGCGCTGCGGGCCGTGCGCCTCACCGTTGATCATGAGGCTGCACATGCCGCAGATGCCCTCGCGGCAGTCGTGGTCGAACGCCACCGGCTCCTCGCCGTCGAGGATGAGCCGTTCGTTGAGCACGTCGAGCATCTCCAGGAAGGACATGTCCGGGGACACGTCCTGCACCGGGTAGGTCACCATCCGACCCTTGTCCTCGGGGCCGGTCTGGCGCCAGATGCGCAGGGTCAGGTTCACTTGTAGCTCCGCTGCGTGGGGTGGACGTATTCGAAGGTCAGGTCTTCCTTGTGCAGCACGGGCTCACCGGTGCCGGTGAACTCCCAGGCCGCCACGTAGGCGAACCGGTCGTCGTCGCGCTGCGCCTCGCCGTCGGGCGTCTGGTGCTCGGCCCGGAAGTGGCCGCCGCAGGACTCCTCGCGGTGCAGGGCGTCGATGCACATCAGCTCGGCCAGCTCGAAGAAGTCGGCCACCCGGCCGGCCTTCTCCAGCGACTGGTTGAGGCCCTCGCCGTCACCCGGCACGCGCACCCGCTGCCAGAACTGCTCACGCAGCGCGCGGATCTCGTCGATCGCCTTGCGCAGCCCGGCCTCGGAGCGCTCCATGCCGCAGTGCTCCCACATGATCTGGCCCAGCTCGCGGTGGAACGAGTCCACCGTACGGTCGCCGTTGATCGCCAGCAGCCGCTTGATCCGGTCCTCGACCTCGGTGCGCGCCGCGACCGCCTCGGGGTGGCTGGCGTCGACCTTGTCCAGCGAGTTGGAGGCCAGGTAGTTGGCGAGCGTGTTCGGCAGCACGAAGTAGCCGTCGGCCAGGCCCTGCATCAGCGCCGAGGCGCCGAGCCGGTTCGCGCCGTGGTCGGAGAAGTTGGCCTCACCGATCACGAACAGGCCGGGGATCGTCGACTGGAGGTCGTAGTCGACCCAGAGGCCACCCATCGTGTAGTGCACGGCGGGGTAGATCCGCATCGGCACCTCGTACGGGTCCTCGCCGGTGATCCGCTCGTACATCTCGAAGAGGTTGCCGTACTTGGCCTCGATGGCCTTGCGGCCCAGCCGGTTGATCGCGTCGGCGAAGTCGAGGTAGACGCCGAGGCCGGTCGGGCCGACGCCGCGTCCCTCGTCGCACACGTTCTTCGCGGCGCGGGAGGCGATGTCGCGGGGGACCAGGTTGCCGAAGGACGGGTAGATCCGCTCCAGGTAGTAGTCCCGCTCGTCCTCGGGGATCTCCCGCGGGCTGCGCTGGTCGCCCTTGGCCTTGGGCACCCACACCCGGCCGTCGTTGCGCAGCGACTCGCTCATCAGGGTCAGCTTCGACTGGTGGTCGCCGGAGACCGGGATGCAGGTCGGGTGGATCTGCGTGTAGCAGGGGTTGGCGAAGTACGCGCCCTTGCGGTGCGCCCGCCAGGAGGCGGTGACGTTGCAGCCCTTGGCGTTGGTGGAGAGGTAGAAGACGTTGCCGTAGCCGCCGGAGGCGAGCACGACCGCGTCGGCCATCTCGGTGCTGATCTCGCCGGTGACCATGTCGCGGACCACGATGCCGCGCGCGCGGCCGTCGACGAGGACCAGTTCGAGCATCTCGTGGCGGGCGTTCATCTCCACGTTGCCCAGGCCGATCTGCCGCTCCAGCGCCTGGTACGCGCCGAGCAGCAGCTGCTGGCCCGTCTGGCCCCGGGCGTAGAAGGTGCGCTGCACCTGCGCGCCGCCGAAGGAGCGGGTGTCCAGCAGGCCGCCGTACTCGCGGGCGAACGGCACGCCCTGGGCCACGCACTGGTCGATGATGTTCACCGACATCTCGGCCAGCCGGTGCACGTTCGACTCGCGGGAGCGGAAGTCGCCGCCCTTGACCGTGTCGTAGAACAGGCGGTGCACCGAGTCGCCGTCGTTGCGGTAGTTCTTGGCGGCGTTGATACCGCCCTGCGCGGCGATCGAGTGGGCCCGGCGCGGGCTGTCCTGGTAGCAGTAGGACCGCACCTGGTAGCCCTGCTCGGCCAGGGTGGCGGCGGCGGAGCCGCCGGCCAGGCCGGTGCCGACCACGATCACCGTCATCTTCCGGCGGTTGGCCGGGTTGACCAGCTTCATCTCGAAGCGGTGGCGGTCCCACCGCGTCTCGATCGGGCCGTCCGGGGCCCGGGTGTCGGCGATCGGGTCGCCCTCGGTGTAGAGATCCATGTCAGGACACCAATCCGGTGATCACGGCGAACGGAACCAGCAGGTAGCCGCCGACGAGCGCGACGGCGAAGACGAGCGCGGCGATCCGGGCCCGGCGCTCGCCCTTCGGCGTCTGCTGGCCGAGGCTGCGGAACGCGCTGAAGGCGCCGTGGCGCAGGTGGAAGCCGAGGGTCACCAGCGCGAGGGTGTAGAAGAGCGTGACGTACCAGCGCTCCGGCGCGAAGCCGGCGACCACGTTGCCGTACGGGTTGGCCGGGTCGCCCTGCGGGTTCAGGTGACCCGTGGTCAGGTCGAGGATGTGGTAGATCACGAAGAGCAGGATGATCACACCACCCCAGCGCATCGTGCGGGCCGCGTAGTTCACGTGGATCTTGCGGCGGTGCGCGTACCGGACCGGGCGGGCGGCCCGGGACCGCATCGCGAGCACGGTGGCCGCGCCGATGTGCCCGAGGACGGCGACGGTGAGCACGGTGCGCTGGATCCACAGGAACCACGTCGTCGGCAGCAGCGGCGTGCCGATGTCCCGCAGCCAGTGCGCGTAGTGGTCGAACGACGTCTCACCCGTGAAGATCTTCAGGTTGCCGAGCATGTGCGCGATCAGGAACAGCACGAGGATGATGCCCGTCACCGCCATGACGGCCTTGAGGCCGACGTTCGAGCGGATGGGCGACCGAGTTTTCGTGATTACCACGCGGTCGACGCTAGGAGCACTTCGATCAGGCGTCCAATGCATCGAAATCGCAGCGTTGATAGCCGTAGGCTATGTAGATGCAGCTCCATCAGCTTCGGTACTTCGTGGCGGTCGCCGAAGTACGACATTTCACCCAGGCGGCCGATCTTGTCGGCATAACCCAGCCCTCGTTGAGTAAGCAAATTCACGCGCTGGAGACCGACCTGGGGGCACCGCTGTTCGAGCGGGTAAGGGGCAACATCACACTCACCGCAGCAGGTGAGGTGCTGCTGCCGCTGGCCAAGCGGATCCTCGCCGACGTGGAGACCGCCACCCGCGAGGTGCAGGAACTGGTGGGGCTGCGCCGGGGCCGGGTCCGGCTCGGCGCCACCCCCAGCCTCGCCACCTCGCTCGCCCCGCCGGTGCTGCGCCGGTTCCGCGACGCGCACCCCACGATCGACCTGCGCGTGGAGGAGGGCGGCTCGCAGGACCTCGTCCGGGACCTGCTCCGCGGCGACCTCGACCTCGCCCTGATCATCATGCCGTCGGCCGGCACCGACCCGGGGCTGCGCGCCGACCCGATCCTGCGGGAGAGCCTGGTGGTCGCCTCGGTCGACCCGCTGCCGGGCGCCTCGGAGGCCGGGGAGTTACGCATCACCGACCTGCGCGACCAGCCGCTCGTCATGTTCCGCGAGGGCTACGACCTGCGCGACGCCACGCTCCAGGCGTGCCGGGCGGCCGGGTTCGAGCCGACCCTGTCCGTCGACGGCGGGGAGATGGACGCCGTGCTCAGCTTCGTCGAGGCCGGGCTCGGCGTCGCGCTGGTGCCCGGCATCGTGGTGGCCCGCCGCGCCGGCATCCGGGTCACCCGGCTCGTCCCGCCCGGCGTCCGCCGGACCATCGCGGTGGCCCGCCGCCGCGACGTGGTGCCCACCCACGCCGGGCGCGAGCTGCGCCGCATCCTCCTGGAGTACGTCCACGACGCCACCGCCACCGCCGAACTCCCCCCAGGCGTAGAGCCCCTCTGACCGCCCCTCTCCCGCCGCCCCTCTCCCGCGCGATCTTGCACTTTCGGCCCCGGCGAAAGGTGCGAATGCCACTGCGCGGGGGCACCAAGTGCAAGATCGACGAGGGCGAGGGCGAGGGCGAGGGCGAGGGCGGGGGCGGCGGGCGGGGTGGGTCAGCGGCCCTCGGCGTCGTCCATGGCTCGGTAGATTCGCTGCTCCGAGACGGGGTAGGGGGTTCCCAGGGCCTGGGCGAAGACGTTCACCCGCAGCTCCTCGATCATCCAGCGGATCTGGCGGACCGCCGCCGAGGCACGTCGCGGCGGGGGCAGCGCGGCCAGCATGTCCTGGTACTCCTTCTGCACCACGGCGACGCGGTCCTGCTGCTGTTTGTCCCGTTGCGGGTTGCCCGGCAACCGGTCCAGCCGCCGCTGGATAGCGGTCAGATAGCGCAGCACGTCGGGCAGGCGCGCGTACCCCGTCTCGGTGATGAAACCCTTGTGCACCAGGCCGGTGAGCTGGTTGCGGATGTCGGCCAGCGCGGCCACCACGGCGAGGTTGCGGGTGGCGCCGAGCCGCTGCTCCACCGCGTACGCGGAAGCGAGCACCCGGCGTACCCGCTCCATGATCTCGACCACGGTGTCCACCAGGTCGGCGCGGACCTTGTCGCGCAGCGCGGCGAAGCCCTCGGCGTCCCAGGCCGGGCCGCCCGCGTCGCCGATCAGCTTGTCGATCGCCGCGCCGGCCGCGTCCTCGATCAGCTCCGGCACGCTGCCGTGCGGGTTGCGGGACAGCGCCAGCTTCGCCTCGTTGCTCAGCCGCCCCTGGAGGAACTTCGCCGGTGACGGCATCGTCAGCCGCAGCAGCCGCCGGGTGCCCGCCCAGTGCGCGGCCTCCTGCTCGGCGGCGGAGTCGAACACCTTCACCCCGACCGTCGCGCCCTCGTCCACCAGCGCCGGGTACGCGGTCACCGCGAAGCCTGCGCGTACCTGCTCGATGGTGCGCGGCAGCGCGCCGATCGACCACTCGGTCAGCCCGGTCCGGGCCACGTCGGGCGCGGCGGCGGCCACGACCTGGCGTACCTCCTGGCGCAGCTCGCGTTGCAGCGCCGGCAGGTCCTTGCCCTCGGCGACCGGCTTGTCGTCGTCGCCGAGCACCCGGAACGTGACCCGCAGGTGCGGCGGCAGCCTGCCGAGGTCCCACGCGTCGGCCGGGACCGTCACCCCGGTCATCCGGCGCAGCTGCCGGGTCAGCGCGGCCAGCAGCGGCTCCTCGCCCGGTGTGATCGCGGCGAGCGCGGCGCGCGCGTAGTCGGGCACCGGGACGAAGTTGCGCCGTACCGGCTTGGGCAGCGACCGGATCAGCGCGATCACCAGTTCCTCGCGCAGCCCCGGCACCTGCCAGTCGAAGCTCTCGGCCGGCACCTGGTTGAGCAGCGGCAGCGGGATGTCCACAGTGACGCCGTCGGTGGGCACGGTCGGGTCGAACGTGTACGTCAGCGGCAGCGTCACGCCGTCGGCCCGCCACTGGTCCGGGAAGTCCTCCTCGTCGACCCCGCCCCGGCCGTCGTTGACGAGCAGCTCGCGGGTGAACGTGAGCAGGTCGGGCCGCTCCCGGCGGGTCTTCTTCCACCACGAGTCGAAGTGCCGTCCGGAGACCACGTCGGCGGGGATCCGCTGGTCGTAGAAGGCGAAGATGGTCTCGTCGTCGACCAGAATGTCGCGACGCCGGGCCCGGTTCTCCAGCTCCTCGATCTCGGTCAGCAGCTTCTGGTTGTCCCGCCAGAACTGGTGGTGGGTCTGCCAGTCGCCCTCGACCAGGGCGTGCCTGATAAACAGCTCGCGGCTGAGACCTGCGTCGATCCGCCCGAAGTTCACCTTGCGGGAGGTGACGATCGGGATGCCGTACAGCGTGACCTTCTCGTAGGCCATCACCGCGGCCTGCTTCTTCTCCCAGTGCGGCTCGCTGTAGCTGCGCTTCACCAGGTGCTGGGCCAGCGGCTCGACCCACTCCGGCTCGACCCGCCCGGCCACCCGCCCCCACAGCCGGGACGTCTCCACCAGCTCGGCCGCCATAACCCAGCGCGGCGGCTTCCTGAACAGCGCCGACCCGGGGAAGATCGCGAACTTCGCGCCCCGAGCGCCCAGGTATTCGTGCTTCTGCGCGTCCTTGAGGCCGAGGTGCGACAGCAGGCCGGGCAGCAGCGACTGGTGCACCTTCGGGGTGTCGATCTCCTCCGGCAGGTCGGCGCCGGCGCCGCGCCGGCCCTCACCCTTGTCGGAGGTACGCAGCACCTGGCGCAACTGGCTGACGATGTCCTGCCACTCGCGTACCCGGAGGTAGTTGAGGTATTCGGCCTTGCACATCCGGCGGAACGCGCTGGACGACAGCTCCCGCTGCTTCTCCCGCAGGTAGCGCCACAGGTTCAGGTACGCGACGAAATCGGACTCCTTGTCGGCGAACCGGGCGTGCGCCTGGTCGGCCTGGGCCTGCTTGTCGGCCGGGCGTTCCCGGGGATCCTGGATGGACAGCGCGGCGGCGATCACCACGACCTCGGTGGCGCAGCCGTTGCGCTCGCCCTCGAGGACCATCCGGGCCAGCCGGGGGTCGACCGGGAGCTGGGCCAGCCGCCGGCCCAGCGCGGTGAGCCGCTTCGCCGGGTCGGTCTCGGCCGGGTCGAGCGCACCCAGCTCGTGCAGCAGGTTCACGCCGTCGGTGACGTTGCGCCGGTCCGGCGGGTCGATGAACGGGAACGCCGCGACGTCGCCGAGCCCGACCGAGGTCATCTGGAGGATGACCGAGGCCAGGTTGGTCCGCAGGATCTCCGGGTCGGTGAACTCGGGGCGGGAGTCGAAGTCCTGCTCGTCGTAGAGGCGGATGCAGATGCCGTCCGAGGTACGCCCGCAGCGGCCCTTGCGCTGGTTGGCGCTGGCCTGCGAGACCGGCTCGATCGGCAGCCGCTGCACCTTGAGCCGGCTGGAGTAGCGGGAGATCCGGGCGGTGCCCGGGTCCACCACGTACTTGATGCCGGGCACCGTCAGCGAGGTCTCCGCGACGTTCGTGGCCAGCACCACCCGGCGGTTGGAGTGCGCGGCGAAGACCCGGTGCTGCTCGGCGGTGGACAGCCGGGCGTACAGCGGCAGGATCTCGGTGCCGAGCAGCGACCGCTTGGACTGCACCAGCTTGCCCAGCGCGTCGGCGGTGTCGCGGATCTCCCGCTCGCCGCTGAGGAACACCAGGATGTCGCCGGGCCCCTCGGCGGCCAGTTCCTCGACCGCGTCGCCGATGGCCTGGATCTGGTCCCGGACGTTCTCCTCGTCGGCCTCGTCCTCCTCGTCGGCCTCCGTGACCTCGACCAGCGGCCGGTAGCGGACCTCCACCGGGTACGTGCGCCCGGACACCTCGACCACCGGCGCCGGGTTGCCCTCGGCGTCGGCGAAGTGCTTCGCGAACCGGTCGGTCTCGATGGTGGCCGAGGTGATGACGACCTTGAGGTCGGGCCGTCGGGGCAGGAGCTGCCTGAGATAGCCGAGGATGAAGTCGATGTTGAGGCTGCGCTCGTGCGCCTCGTCGATGATCAGCGTGTCGTACTGCCGCAGCATCCGGTCGGTCTGCAACTCGGCCAGCAGGATGCCGTCGGTCATCAGCTTGACCAGGCTGTTGTCGCCCACCTGATCGGTGAAACGCACCTTGTAGCCGACCACGTCGCCCAGCTCGGTGCCGAGTTCGTCGGCGATCCGGTCGGCGACCGTGCGGGCCGCCAGCCGGCGGGGCTGGGTGTGCCCGATCAGGCCGGTGATCCCGCGCCCCAGCTCCAGGCAGATCTTGGGGAGCTGGGTCGTCTTCCCGGAGCCGGTCTCACCGGCCACGATCACCACCTGATGGTCGCGGATCGCGGCGGCGATGTCGTCCTTGCGCTCGCTGACCGGCAACTGCGGCGGGTAGGTGATCGCCGGGACGGCCGCGCGGCGCGACTCCAGCCGCGCCTCGGCCCGGGTCACCTCGGCCGCGATCTCGGCCAGCGCCGCCTCCCGCCGCTGCGGGTCGCGCAGCCGGCGCACGCCGTCGAGCCGCCGCTGGATCCGGCGCTGATCGCGGAACATCAGGGGGGCGAGGCGGCGGTGCAGGTCGCGGGCGGTCTCAGGGGCGGCGGGTACGGCTGGATTCTGCATGTCGTCGCCAAGGATAGGCAGCCGCGCGGCGGACCGCCCCCGGGTTACCGGCGCTGGGCGTGCCCTCCCTGGTGCGGCCGTCCCCGCCGGATAAAGTTGCCGCCGACGAGGCCGACGGACGAGGCCGACGAGGGGCGGGGATGATCATGCGGGACACCGACCGGGCGCTCGTGCAGGCCGCCACCGCCGTCGCGAAGCTGCGCTGCCGCAGCGACAACCACACAGTCGCCGCCGCCGTACGCAGCACCGACGGCCGGGTGTTCAGCGGCGTGAACGTCTACCACTTCACCGGCGGCCCGTGCGCCGAGGTGGTCGCACTCGGTGCCGCCGCGACCCAGGGCGCCGGCGAGCTGGAGGCGATCGTCGCGGTGGGGGACCGCGGCCGGGGCGTCCTGCCGCCGTGCGGACGCTGCCGTCAGGTGCTGCTCGACTACTTCCCGTCGATCAAGGTGATCGTCGGCCCGCCCGACGGGCTGCGCGCGATCCCGATCACCGACCTGCTGCCCGAGACGTACGTCTGGGCCGACCAGCAGGTCGAGGTGCCGGTGGCCGCCCGCGCCGGGGTGTGGCCGACGCCTGTGGTGCCGGGCAGCCGGCAGGCCCCGGAGGACTGACCGCGCCCCGCCCCGGGCGCTGCCGGCCGCGACACTCAGTCGCCGGCCGCTGCCTCCAGCATCGAGCGGGGGACCGGCACCTGCTCGAAGCGGACCTGGCCCTCCGGCACCATCCAGCCGCTGACCTGCGCGACGAGTCGTCCCGCGCGGACCGCCGGGTCGTTCGCGTACAGCTCACGGGCCATCTGCGGGTCCACCGACAGCACCACGAAACCGCGGACACGCCCGTCGTCGCCGTCCAGGAACGGCCCCGCCGCCAGCACCGCGCCCTGCTCCACCAGCCCGGCCTGGTGCGCCAGGTGCGCGTCCTGGATCCGGTCGAGGGCGTCCTGCGGCAGGTCCGGCGCGTCGTCCGGGCGGACCAGGAGCACCACCGTGTGCCTGTCGAATCGCATGTCCTCAGGCTAGGTGCTGCCGGGCGCGCAGTGCCCGGATCGACCAGTCCAGCACCGGCGCCAGGCTCTCGGCCGGTGGCCAGCCGTTGACCACGGAGAGCAGCTCCAGGTACCGCTCCCGGCGAGGGTCGCTCGCGGTCCGCAACCGGTCCAGCATCCGCCGGCGCAGGTCGGCGTCGTCCGAGCGGCCGCAGAGCCGCGCGTACCGGCCCGCCGCCCGGGCCAGGATCGGATCGGCCTCCGGCGCGGCCGGCTCGATGCCGTCGGCGAGCGCCGGGGCCACCTCCTCCCGGACCACGGCGACCACGTCCCGGCGTACGCCCTCGGCGCCTTTCCGGTCCGCCGCGTGCTGCTCGGCCAGCCGGCGCAGCCCGGCCCGGAATCCCGGGTCCAGGGTCAGCTCGGCCAGCTCCACCCACGCCTCGATCTGACAGTCGTCCGGATCGTCTGGCAGTTCCGGCGTGAGCGACCGCCTGATCCCCGCGAACCCCGGATCGGTCAGGCCGCCGAACGCCGCGTCGAGGAACTCGTCGACCAGCCGCCGCCGTTCCCGCGCGGCCAGGCCGGCCAGCCGGTGCAGCAGGTCGGCCTCGGACGGGGAGGCCCCGCGCCGGGCGATCACTGTCAGCACCGCGCGGCGCGACCGCAGCAGGCGGATCTGCGCGGTCAACGCGTCCGCGTGCGCCGAGGCGACCTCGGCCAGGCTGACCTCCCGCGCCACCACCCGGCGCACGGTGGGCAGGTCCACGCCCAGCTCGCGTAACGTCCGTACCAGGTCGAGCCGGGCCACCGCCGCCGCGTCGTAGCGGCGGTGGCCGGCCGGTCCCCGGTCGGTGGGCGGCACGACGCCGCGGTCGGACCAGAACCGGATGGTCTTCACCGGCAGCCCGGTCCGCCGGGCCAGGTCACCGATCGAGTAGCGCTCCGCACCGTCCATGCGCCCACCATCGCGCCTCCCCCCGGTGGAGGCGCAACCCCATCGACAGTGCCCGCTTAGGTACGCCTTACCAGGTCAGCTAAGGTAAGGCGCACCTAATCGGAAGGCGAAGAACCCCTCGTGACCACCGTCGCCGTCCGGCCCGCGCGGGCCGGGACTCCCGTCCGCCGCGGCACCGTCCGCCGCGTCGCGGTCACCGTGGCGGCGGCGCTCCTGCTCCTGCTGGCGCTGCTGGCCAGCCTCGCGCTCGGCAGCCGGCACCTCCCCGTCGACCAGGTGTGGCACGCGCTCGTGTCCCCGGACGGCGGCGACGCCACCACAGTGGTCCGGGAACTGCGGCTGCCGCGTACCGCTCTCGGGCTCGTCGTCGGCCTGGCGCTGGCACTGGCCGGGGTGCTGTTCCAGGCGGTGACCCGCAACCCGCTGGCCGAGCCGCGCATCCTCGGCATCAGCGCCGGGGCGTCGTTCGGCGTGGTGCTGGCCATCGCCGTGTTCGGGGTGGGCACGCTCGCCGGGTACGTCTGGTTCGGCATCGCCGGCGCGCTGCTCGCCGGGCTGCTCGTGTTCGCCATCGCCAACCGCACCCGCGAGGGCGCCAGCCCGGTCACCCTCGCGCTCGTCGGCGCGGCCCTCGACGCCGGTCTCGGCGCCATCGTGTACGCGCTGCTCAGCATCGACGCCCGCACGTTCGAGGAGTACCGCTTCTGGGTGGTCGGCGGGCTGACCGGCCGGGGCGTCGGCGTGGCCGGGCAGGTGCTGCCGTTCGTGGTGGCCGGGGTGCTGCTGGCCGCGCTCGCCGCCCGCGGTCTGGACGCGCTCGCCCTCGGCGACGACGTGGCCCGGGGACTCGGGCACCGGGTCGCACTGGTCCGGCTCGCCGCCGGGGCCGGTGGCGTGCTGCTCACCGGTGCGGCGGTGGCCGCCGCCGGGCCGATCGCCTTCGTCGGGCTGGCGGTGCCGCACCTGGCCCGGGCGCTGGTGGGCGCGGACCAGCGGTGGACGCTCCTGGTCGCCGCGTTGCTCGGTCCGGCGCTGCTGCTCGCCGCCGACGTGGCCGGCCGCCTCGTCGCCCCGCCCGGCGAGATCCCGGCCGGCATCATCACCGCCCTGCTCGGCGCCCCGCTCCTGGCCTTCCTGGTCCACCGAGCCAAGACGGTGACGACATGACCACCCCCGCTCCCATCCCCACCCCCGGCTCCCGCGATCTTGCACTTGCCGCCCCGACGAAGGGGGCATTTCGGGCACCCGAGGGGCCGGAAGTGCAAGATCAACGGGGTGGGGTGCGACGGCCGCGGGGGCGTGGAGTGCTGCGGGTCGGGGCGGTGGTGGTGCCGTTCCGGTGGCGGCCCCTTGTGGTGGCGGCTGTGCTGTTCGTGCTGCTGTGCGTCGCGGTGGTGGTCAGTCTGTCGCTGGGTACGCCGTACGTCGCCCCGGTGGACGTGGTGCGGTCGCTCTCCGGTGCGGGCACCCCGTACGACCTCGTGGTGCGCGACCTGCGACTGCCTCGCGCGGTCCTCGCGGCGGTGGCAGGGGCGGCCTTCGGCGTCGCCGGCACGCTGATCCAGAGCGTGGCCCGCAACCCGCTCGCCAGCCCCGACGTCATCGGTGTCACGCAGGGCGCCGGGCTGGCCGCGACGATCGCGCTGACCAGCGGCGCGGCGGCGGTGCTGGTGGCGCCGGCGGCGCTGCTCGGCGGCCTGGCCGCCGCGGTGGCGGTGTTCGCGCTCGGCGCCCGGCACGGCCTGGCGGCCCAGCGGTTCGTGCTCGCAGGTGTGGCGGTGGCGTTCGCGTTCCGGGCGCTGATCGAGGTGGTCATGCTCACCGCCGACCCGATCGACGGGCTGCGCGCCCAGATCTGGCTCATCGGCACGCTCGCCGGCAAGGGATGGAGCGAGGCGGCCTGGATCGCCGGCACGCTCGCGGTCCTGCTGCCGGTGCTGCTCTGGGCCGGGTGGGCGCTGCGCAGCAGCGCGCTCGACGACGACACCGCGCGCGGGATCGGCCTGCGGCCGGTGGCCCGCCGCATGGGGCTGGCCGGTACCGGTGTGCTGGCCGCCGCCATGGTCACCGCCCAGGTCGGTGCCGTCGACTTCGTGGCGCTGGTGGCCCCGCAGGTGGCCCGCCGGCTGGTCCGCGCCGAGCGCCCGCCGCTGCTGTGCGCCGCGCTGCTCGGCGCGTTGCTGCTGGTCCTCGCCGACCTCGGTGCCCGCCGGCTGCTGGCGCCGACCCAACTGCCGGCCGGCGTGCTCACCGCGGCGATCGGCGGGCCGTACCTGATCTTCGTGCTGCTGCGCACCCGAGGGAGGCGGTCGTGACCGCGCTGCTGTCCACCCGCGACCTGGTCGTCGGCTACGAGGGCCGCACCGTGCTGGACGGACTCGACCTCGACCTGCCGGCCGACACGTTCACCGTGATCGTCGGCCCGAACGCCTGCGGCAAGTCGACGCTGCTGCGCACGATGGCCCGGCTGCTCACGCCCCGGCGCGGCGCGGTGCTGCTCGACGGCGCGGCGATCCGCGATCTGCCGACCCGGGACGTGGCCCGGCGGCTCGGCGTCCTGCCGCAGAGCCCGCTGGTGCCCGAGGGGATCACCGTGGCCGACCTGGTCGGGCGCGGCCGGCAGCCGTACCAGCGCTGGTGGCGGCAGTGGTCGGCCGAGGACGGACGGGCGGTCGAGGAGGCCATGCGGCTGGCCGACGTCAGCGCGCTCGCCGACCGCCCGGTGGACACGCTCTCCGGCGGGCAGCGCCAGCGGGTGTGGATCGCCATGACGCTGGCCCAGGACACCGACGCGCTGCTGCTGGACGAGCCGACCACGTTCCTCGACCTGGCCCACCAGGTCGAGGTGCTGGACCTGCTGCACCGGCTGCGCGCCGAACGCGGCCGGACAGTGGTGGCCGTGCTGCACGACCTCAACCAGGCGGCCAGGTACGCCGACCACCTGATCGCCATGCGCGACGGCGCGGTGGTGGCCGCCGGCAAGCCGCGCGAGATCCTCACCGCGGACCTGGTTCGCGACGTGTTCGGGCTGGACTGCGTGGTCGTGCCCTGCCCGGTCAGCGGCGCCCCGCTCGTGGTGCCCGCCCTCACCCAGACCGGATCCGCCCAGACCGGATCCGCCCAGACCTCGGCCGTTCCGGCCGTCACGCCGGCCACGGCCGGCGCCCCCGTCGGCGACGCCTGAGCGCGCCGACCCGCACCACCGAAAGGAACCTGATGCGTCGTCTCGCCGTCGCACTCACCGCCGCCCTCGCTCTCGGCGTCGGCCTCACCGCCTGCGGGGAGAGCGACCCCGTCGCCGGCACCGGCACCGGGGAGACCCGGGAGATCACCCACTCCATGGGCACCACGAAGGTGCCCGCCGAGCCGAAGCGCGTGGTCGTGCTCGACACCGACAAGATCGATACCGCGCTGTCGCTGGGCGTCACCCCGGTCGGCGCGGCGACCGCCGGTGAGGCGAAGAGCTGGCCCACCTACTTCGGAGCGGACAAGCTCGCCGGGATCACCGAGGTCGGCGTGCTCACCGAGCCGGACCTGGAGGCGATCAACGCGCTCAACCCGGACCTGATCCTGGGCAGCAAGTTCCGCCAGGAGAAGTTCTACGACGAGCTGTCCAAGATCGCCCCGACTGTCTTCACCGAGAAGGTGGGCGTCACCTGGAAGGAGAACTTCCTCCTCGACGGTGCGGCGCTGGGCAAGGAGCAGCAGGCCAAGGACCTGCTGGCCGAGTACGAGAAGCGGGCGAAGGACTTCGGCGCGAAGCTCGGCGACGCCTCGTCCCGCAAGGTCTCCATCGTGCGCTTCATGCCGACCGAGATCCGCCTGTACGGGCCGGACTCGTTCTCCGGCATCGTCGTCGGCGACACCGGCCTGGGCCGCCCCGAGCGGCAGATGCTCGCCGGCAAGGAGGACAAGCGGATGGACCGGGTCAGCCCGGAGCGCATCGCCGAGGCCGACGGCGACGTGGTGTTCGTGACCGCGTACGGCGAGAAGGCCGCCGCCGAGCAGGCCAAGGTCACCGGCGGCACGCTGTGGAAGGGCCTGTCCGCGGTCAAGGCCGGCAAGGCGCACGTGGTCTCCGACGAGATCTGGATGACCGGCATCGGCGTGGGCGCCGCCAACAAGATCCTGGACGACCTGGAGAAGTACCTGGCCGCCTGAGCCCCGATCACCCGCGCCCGTCCAGCCGTCGTCGGCCGGACGGGCGCGGGTGTGTTCAGGCCGCCAGTTGCCAGAGCAGGAACGCGTTGAGCGCCACCACGAACGCCGTGATCGCGACCGCGGCGGCGGTGGTGGCCCGGCGGTTGACCAGGCTGCCCATCAGGTCCCGGCGGCGCGTGAACATCACCACCGGGATCAGCGCGAACGGGATGCCGAAGCTCAGCACCACCTGGGACAGCACCAGCGCGCGGGTCGGGTCGACGCCGATCGCGAGCACCGCGAGCGCGGGCAGCAGCGTGATCATGCGGCGGACCAGCAGCGGGATCCGGCGGCGCAGGAAGCCCTGCATGATGATCTCGCCGGCGTACGTGCCGACGCTCGTGGAGGCGAGCCCGGACAGGAGCAGGGCGACCGCGAAGCCGACCGCCGCCGCCGTGCCGAGCGTGGTGGCGAGCCCGGCGTGGACGCCTTCCAGGGTGTCGGTGCCGGGAATCGACGTGCCGTGGAAGCTGCTAGCGGCGACCAGCAGCATGGCCAGGTTGACCGCGCCGGCGATGCCCAGCGCGATCAGCACGTCGATCCGCAGGCCCTTGGCGACGACGCGCCGCTGCGTCTCGCCCTCCGCCGGCAGCCGGTTCGGGGTCAGCGCCGAGTGCACGTAGATGACGTGCGGCATCACCGTCGCGCCGAGGATGCCGGCGGCGAGCAGCATGCTGTCGGTGCCCTGCATCCGAGGCAGCAGCCCGGCCGCGGCGTCGGACACGTCCGGTTGCGCGCTGACCAGGTTGACAGCGAACGCCAGCACGATCACGCCGAGCAGCACCGCGATGGCGATCTCGAACGTCCGGAAACCCCTGGCGCGCAGCGCCAGGATGGCGAACGAGGCGGCGCCGATGATCAGGCCGCCGGGCAGCAGCGGGACGCCGAACAGCAGGTACAGCGCGACCGCCCCGCCGATCACCTCGGCCAGGTCGGTGGCCATGGCGACCAGTTCGGCCTGCGCCCACATGACCCGGTTGAGCGGCCGGGGCAGATGTTCCCGGCACAGTTCCGGCAGGCTGCGCCCGGTGGCCAGGCCGAGCTTGGCGGTGAGCGTCTGCACCAGCATGGCGGCCAGGTTCGCCGCCACGACCACCCAGACCAGCAGGTAGCCGTACCGGGCACCGGCGGTGGAGTTGGTGGCGAAGTTGCCGGGGTCGACGTAGGCGACCGCCGCCACGAACGCGGGCCCGAGCAGGATCAGACGGCCACGTACCGGGCGTGGGGCGCGGGCGGTCCGTAGCGGGGGTACGACGGACGAGTCGTTTGTTACCACTGTTGCTCCTCGACGACGGCGAACGACGGACGACTGATGGCGAACGGCGAACGGCGGGGGGTGTCAGGGAGGGCGGCCACGCGGGGGTGTTCCCGACGGATGCCCGTATATGCCACCAACCTGAGCCCGGAGGAGGAAAGCAGACACGGGACGATGCCGTCCGCTGTACGACCACCGGCTGGGCGCCGTGCGGCGCACCGCCCGGGACGACGAACGGCCGCCCCGGGTGGCGGGGCGGCCGTTCGGTAGGTGGGCGGTGCGGCGGTCGCCGCCGGGTACGCGGTCCGGCGGCGTGGTCGCGGTGCGCCGGATGGCGTGCCGCGGCGGCCGGTCAGGCGGCGGTGGACCAGATGGCCCGGAACGCGGCCGCCTCACCGGCCAGCCACTGCTCGATCTGCTCGGGCTTGACGTCGGCGGGCATCCGGTGCGCCTCGCCGCGCCGCACGTCGACCAGGACCGGCTCGGCGTGCGGCAGCACCGCGTCCATGTGCCGGGCCATCAGGTGCAGTGTGGCCAGCGTCGTCTCCTCGCTCGGCGGCGCCTCGTCGAAGTGCAGCCGGATCGCCTCGGCCCGGCCGTCGGCGTACCGGACGCCGAACTGCGGGTTGATCTTCACGGGCAGGTCGCCCAGCATGGCCAGCGCGTCGCGCGTCTGGGCCAGGTCGACGCCGGCCGGCTCGCCGAGCGAGTGCAGCCAGCGGGTCGCGCCCGGCACGAGCGCCTCGTAGAGCGGTCGCCAGCGCGGCTTGACCAGGTCGGCGACCTGCGCGAGGTGCGTACCGCCGGTGTGGAACGCGACGTCGGCCTTGAGCGCCTTGACGAACTGGCCGTGCGGGTTGAAGCCGTGCCGGCTGGCCCGCTGCCGGCGCAGCCCGCCGACGAAGGTGGCCTTGGTGGGGCCGGTGCGGTCGACGTACCGGGTGAATCCGAGGAGGGTGGCGTAGGGGGTGACAGGGGTCGCGGAGGTGGGCGCAGTCACGAGCATCCTCCCAGGTCAGCAGCTCGATTAGTACATACATTCTAATCGACGGGTCTGACATCGCCCAGGGTGCGAAAGGGGCATTGTCGATCCGTTCGCCGACGGCCCGCCGATCCGGACGGGACACCGCGCGATCGATCCGTCCCCTAGAGTGCGGTTCTTCCACACCTCTCTCCCGGAGTACCCATGCGATCCCTCACGGCCCGATGGCCCCGCCTCGCCGCCGCCGCGGCGCTGCTGGCCACGACCGCGCTCTTCGCCCCGTCGACCCCAGCGCACGCCGCCGACGAACTGCCCGACCTGTTCGTGTCCTTCAGCAGCGACCCCGTCGCGGAGATCGACAACAGTGGCACCACGGTCGGGATGTACGTCTACAACTACGGCCAGGCCGACGCGACGGCGGTGACCGTCACGCTCGACCTGGGCAAGCTGTCGTCCGACGTGGTCGCCTCGGTGCCGGACTGGAACGACTCCTGCAAGCTCGCGGCGGGGAAGGTCACCTGCACCGTCGGTGGCCTGGTGGCCGGCCAGACCGATCTCATCTATCCGCTCTCGCTGGCCAGCCGCACCGGTGCGACCCCCGGTGACGCCGGTTCGGTCGGCGTGACCATCGCCGGCGCACAGGACGACGCCAACCCCGGCGACAACACGATCAGCTTCCCGGTCACGATCCGCGCCTCGGGCCCCGATCTGGTCGCCGCCGCCGACGACCTGAACGACAAGTCCAAGCCGGTCGGTGAGGGCGACCGGGTCCCGCTCTACAGCGGTGTGCTCAACGAGGGCGACAGCCCGGCGACCGACTTCACCGTCCGGGTCGACCTGCCCACCGGCGCCACCTTCTTCGAGCGGTACAGCGACTGCACCTACGTCGGCTACTACCCGAAGGCCAGCGGTCCGCCGTACGTATACGGGCCGAGCCAGGTCACCTGCACGGTGCCGCTGACGCTCAAGCCCGGCGAAGGGCTGCTGCTGTTCGACGACGAGACGGGCGAGTCGCTGTTCAACATCACGTTCGGCCGCAACCTGCCGGGCCCGGACGAGAACTACGCCCTGTTCAGCACCGCGCTGGCCGGTGAGGCGGAGACGGCGAAGAAGGCCGCGGCGACCAAGGGCAACGGCCCGTCGTTCGCCACCGCCGCCGAGAAGCTGCACGCCAAGGCGGTCAAGGCGGGCCAGGCCCGCAAGTCCGTCGTGGAGCGCGAGCTCGACGAGTCGGACAACTACGCCGACTTCCGGTTCTGGAGCAAGAAGAACAGCCTCGACGTCGCCGTCACCGCCGCGCCGGTGAAGGGGGCGGTCGGCCAGACCGTCGACCTCACCTACGAGGTCGTCAACCACGGCCCGTCCGACGGCGGCGGCCCCGGTGTCCTCATCACCGCACCGAGCGGCACCGTCCTGCTGCCCAGCGAGTGGTGCTACACCGACGGCCAGCCGGGCACGACGTTGCCCGAGTCGGCGAAGCTGCGGTGCAACTTCGAGAGCGAGTTCCCGAGCGTGGCCTCCGGCTACGGCCGGATCAAGCCCACCGTCCAGCTGAAGATCAAGTCGACGCCGGGTACCGACGGCACGATCGTGGTCGACGGCGCCACGTCCTCGACCGAGTCGAAGCCGGCGAACAACACCGCTCGCATCGTCGTCGCCGTCGGCAACGGCGGCCCGGGCACCGGTGGCTCCGGAGACGGCAGCGGTGGCACCGGCGGCGGCCTGCCGATCACCGGTGCGCCGGCGGCCACGCTCGCCGGTGTCGGCGCCGCCGTGCTCGCGGCCGGCGCGGTCCTGTTCGTCGTGTTCCGTCGTCGTCGCGTGGCGTTCCAGGCCCCGCGCGACTGATCGGACACGATCGCGGGGGCGGAACCGGACCGGTTCCGCCCCCGCGGCGTACGTCAGCCGACGCCGCTACAACTGGCCGACGTCGGTGACGCGGACCACCGCCGCGCCTGTCTCGTCCGAGGCGGCCAGGTCGATCTCGGCGCTGATGCCCCAGTCGTGGTCGCCGTCCGGGTCGTCCAGGATCTGCCGGACGGTCCACCGCTCGCGGCCCTGCTCGATCATCAGCAGTGCCGGCCCCCGCGCGTCCGGCCCCACACCGATGGAGTCGTACGCCTCGAAGTACGGCTCCAGCGCGTCCGCCCAGGCGTCGGCGTTCCAGCCGTCGCCCGCGTCCAGCTCGCCGAGCAGGTCCCAGCGGCGCAGCGCGGCCAGCTCGACGCGACGGAACATCGCGTTGCGCACCAGCACCCGGAACGCCCGCGCGTTGCGGGTCACCGCCGGCGGCCGGTCGTCCAGCGAGGCGGCCACCTCGGCCACGTCCGACGGGTTGCGCAGCCGCTCCCACTCGTCGATCAGGCTGGAGTCGACCTGGCGGACCAGCTCGCCCAGCCACTCGATGAGGTCGACCAGCTCCTCGGTCTTCGCGTCCTCGGGGACGGTCTGCCGCAGCGTCTTGTACGCGTCGGCGAGGTAGCGCAGCACCAGCCCCTCGGACCGGGACAGCCCGTAGAACTGCACGTACTCGGGGAACGTCATGGCCCGCTCGTACATGTCCCGGACCACGGACTTGGGGGAGAGCTGGTGGTCGGCCACCCAGGGGTGTCCCTGCCGGTACATCTCGTACGCGGAGTCCAGCAGCTCCGCCAGCGGCTTGGGCCAGGTCACGTCGTCGAGCAGTTCCAGGCGCGCCTCGTACTCGATGCCCTCGGCCTTCATCGCGGCGACCGCCTCGCCGCGGGCCTTGAACTGCTGCGCGGACAGCACCTGGCGGGGGTCGTCCAGGATCGACTCGATCACGCTGAGCACGTCGAGCGCGTACGACGGCGACTCCCGGTCGAGCAGCTCGACGGTGGCCAGCGCCAGCGGTGACAGCGGCTGGTTCAGCGCGAAGTCGAGCTGGAGGTCGACGGTGAGGCGTACCCGGCGGCCGGTCTCGTCCGGCTCGGGCAGCTCCTCGACCACGCCGCCCGCGCGCAGCGCGCGGTAGATGGCGATGGCCCGGCGGATGTGCCGGCGCTGCGCGGCCGGGTCCTCGTGGTTGTCGGTGAGCAGGTGCCGCATCGAGGCGAACGCGTCGCCGGGGCGGCCGATCACGTTGAGCAGCATCGAGTGGCTGACCTGGAAGCTGGAGGTGAGCGGTTCCGGCTCGGCCTCGACCAGCCGCTGGAACGTCGGCTCGCCCCAGCCGATCGAGCCCTCCGGCGGCTTCTTCTTCACCACCTTGCGGCGCTTCTTCGGGTCGTCACCCGCCTTCGCGAGCGCCTTCTCGTTCTCGATCACGTGCTCGGGGGCCTGCACCACGACCCGGCCCAGCGTGTCGAACCCGGCCCGCCCGGCCCGGCCGGCGATCTGGTGGAACTCGCGGGCCTTGAGCAGCCGGGTGCGGGTGCCGTCGTACTTGCTCAGGCCGGTGAACAGCACGGTACGGATCGGCACGTTGATGCCGACGCCGAGCGTGTCCGTACCGCAGATGACCTTGAGCAGGCCGGCCTGGGCGAGCGTCTCGACCAGGCGGCGGTACTTCGGGAGCATGCCGGCGTGGTGCACGCCGATGCCGTGGCGGACCAGCCGGGACAGCGTCTTGCCGAAGCCGGAGGTGAACCGGAAGTTGCCGATCGCCTGGGCGATCATGTCCTTCTCGGCGCGGGTGCAGACGTTCACGCTCATCAGCGCCTGGGCGCGTTCCAGCGCGGCGGCCTGGGTGAAGTGCACGACGTACACCGGGGCCTGCTTGGTCTCCAGCAGTTCCTCCAGCGTCTCGTGCAGCGGCGTGGTCGCGTACGAGAAGAGGAGCGGGACCGGCCGCTCGGCCGAGCGGACGACGGCGGTCGGCCGCCCGGTGCGCCGGGTCAGGTCGTCGACGAAGCGGGTGGTGTCGCCGAGCGTGGCGGACATCAGCACGAACTGGGCCTGCGGCAGCTCGATCAGCGGCACCTGCCAGGCCCAGCCGCGGTCCGGCTCGGCGTAGAAGTGGAACTCGTCCATGATCACCTGGCCGACGTCGGCGCGGCGGCCCTCGCGCAGCGCCAGGTTGGCCAGGATCTCCGCGGTGCAGCAGATGATCGGCGCGTCCGCGTTGACGCTGGCGTCGCCGGTGAGCATGCCGACGTTCTCCGCGCCGAAGACCTCGCAGAGCGCGAAGAACTTCTCCGAGACCAGCGCCTTGATCGGCGCGGTGTAGAAGGTCGTCCGGTCGTCGGCCAGCGCCGCGAAGTGCGCCGCGATCGCCACCAGGCTCTTGCCCGAGCCGGTCGGCGTATTCATGATCACGTTCGCGCCGGAGACGATCTCGATGACCGCCTCCTCCTGATGGGGATAGAGGTCCAGGCCGCGCTCGGACGCCCAGGAGGCGAACGCGTCGTAGAGGGTGTCGGGATCGGCGGTCTTCGGCAGCGCGGCGGTGAGAGTCATGGCGGCTCCCATCGTGCCTGGATCACACCACGCCGCGCCAACCGGGTTCAGCGCCGCCGGTGGATCAGGTCGAAGACCTCCCGGCCCGCGGTCAGCGCGCGCCGCTCGAACTTCGTCACCGGCCGGTGCGCCGGACGGGGCGCGTAGCCGCCGTACACGTCGACCAGCTCCGGGTCGGCGGTGAGCGTCTCGCGCATCGACTCGGCGTACTCGGCCCAGTCCGTCGCGCAGTGCAGCGTGCCGCCCGGCGCCAGCCGGGACCGCAGCAGCGCCACGTGTGCCGGCGCGATGATCCGCCGCTTGTGGTGCCGCGTCTTCGGCCACGGGTCCGGGAAGAAGACGTGCACCGCGTCCAGGCAGCCCTCCGGCATGGCGCGGACCAGGTCCAGCGCGTCGCCCTCGGCCACCCGCACGTTGTCCAGACCGTGGCGTTCCACCAGGTCGAGCAGGTTGGCGATTCCCGGCGTATGGACCTCGACCGCCAGATAGTGTCGGTCCCGGTCGGCCGCCGCCATCGCGGCGGTGGCGTCGCCCATGCCGGAGCCGATCTCCAGCACCAGCGGCGCCCGTCGTCCGAACAGCGCCGTCGGATCGCACGGCCCGTCGAGGGCGGCGATCTCGAGGCCGTACGCGGGCCAGAGCCGGGTGAGCGCGTCGCGCTGCCGCTCGCTCATCCGTCCGCGACGCGGATGGAAGGTACGGATGCGGCCGGCGGCGATGTCGGGGAGGGTCACAGCGACCCGAGCCTACGCGACCCGGATCGGATGTGATGTGCGGCCGGGGGTGAGAGGATTCATCCCGTACGCCGGGAGGGGTCATGGGGTCGTTCAGGGTACGTGAGGCGCTGCTGGTCGCGGTCGCCGCGTGCGCCGCCCCGCTGGTCGGCGCGCTGCCCGCCCAGGCCGCGCCGCGCGCCGCCGAGCCGGTGCCGGAACAGCCCCCGGCCGACGTGATCTTCGTGGAGGTCACCCCGGGCACCGTCTCGCCCGGCTACCTCGTCGGCATCCGGGCGAGCTGCCGGAACAACACCGTGCCGGCGATCGTCACCTCGGACGCGTTCGGCAGGATCCAGGTGCAGCCGCAGCGCGGCCTGCTCACCGCCTCGCCGATGGTCCACGAGCGCACCCGGCCCGGCAACTACCGCGTGAAGCTGGAGTGCCCGGGTGGGGAGACCGCCTCCACCATGCTCCAGGTGGTCAAGCAGGGGCAGCCCACCCGGCAGCCGACCCACCCGCCCAGTCACCTGCCCAGCCGTGGTCCGGCGACCGGATTCGGCGGCACCGCCGGCCCCGGGCTCGGCGGCCTGCTGGTGCCCGTCGGGCTGGCGGTGACAGTGGTCGGCGCCGGGCTCGGCGTGGCCGCGTCCCGCCGGCAGGCCCGCGGCGCCGCCGGACGCTGAGGCCGGTCATGGCCGAGCACTTCGTTCCGCCGCCCGCCGGAGCACGGCGCTCCGGCCGGCCCTTCCTGGCACTGCCCCCGCCCGCCGCGCCACCGGCCGACGCCGCCCGCCCGTCCCGGGCCGGCCCGCCTGCCGAGGTCGCCCGGTTCTCCAGGGCTGACCCGGCCGCCGCGCCCCGGACCGGCCCGCGCTCGGGGGAGAGGCCGGCCGCCGGGACCGGGTCGTCGGCCGTGCCGGTCTCCGGGTCGCGGCCGTGGATGCCGCCGCCCGCCGCGTCGCGACCGTGGTACCCGCCGTCGGCCGATCCGCCGGCCCTGCGTCCCCGGCCCGCCGGGCCGCCGCCCGTCGAACCGCCACCGGTGTCGCCGGGCGGGCGGGACCGGGGCCGGGGTTCCTGGTCGAAGCCGCTGGCAGTGGTGCTGGTGCTGGTCGGTGTGTTCGCCACCGGGGCCGGGCTCGGGCGCACGGCGGGGCCGTTCGACTTCGCCGACGCGTCCACCGGGTCGAGCCGGTCGAACGGGTCGGGCGCGGTGGCCCCGGCGAGTGCCGCCGCCCCGGTCCGGAAGCCGGCGAGTCGGCCGGTACGCCTGGCGGTGCCGGCCATCAAGGTCAACGCGCCGGTCACCCCGGTCGGGCAGGCGAAGGACGGCTCGGTGGACGTGCCGCCGCTGACCGAGCACGACCAGACCGGCTGGTACGACAGGGGAGCGGTGCCCGGCGACCCGGGCCGGGCGATCATCGTGGGTCACGTCGACACCAAGAGCGGGCCGGCCGTCTTCTACCGGCTGCGCTCGCTCAAGCCCGGCGCCCGGATCCAGGTGACCCGCGCCGACCGCAGCGTGGCGACCTTCAAGGTGGACAGCGTCGAGTACTTCGACAAGGCGAACCTGCCCGCCGCCCGGGTCTACGGCGACTCGGGTCCGGCCGAGCTGCGCCTGATCACGTGCGGCGGCGAGTGGGTCGGCGGCCGTACCGGCTACCAGGACAACGTGATCGTCTTCGCGTCCCTGGCGAGCTGACCGCTGCCCGACGCTCTCGCTCCCGCCCTCACTCCGACGATCATGAGGTTGGCGGCGACAATTCGGACCGCGAACGCCGTCAACTTCATGATCGACGGGGAGGGCCGGGGGCCGGGCGGGCCCGGCGGGCCGGGTGGGCCGGGGGAGGGCGGGTCAGGGTTTGGCGGGGACCTGCTGGACGACCTCGAACTCCAGCAGGGTGGCGCCGGTGGCGACGGGCTTGCGGGGTTCGCCGCCCTCGGCGTGCGCGGCCCGCGACGGGCCCTGCGCCCACGCCTGGTACGCCTCCTCGGTCTCCCAGCGCGTGTACACGAAGTAGCGGGTGTCCCCGGCGACCGGGCGCAGCAGCTCGAAGCCGAGGAAACCGGGGGAGTTCTCCACCGCGCCGGCCCGGGCCGCGAACCGCTTCTCCAGCTCCTCGCCGGCGCCGGACGGGACGTCGATCGCGTTGATCTTCACGACAGCCATGTGTCCACCCTAACGAGCGCTGCCCTCAGAACGTCTCGACGGCCGGTGTCAGGTCCGCGTCGACCACGATCGGGGCGTGGTCGGAGGGGCCCTTGCCCTTGCGGGCCTCCCGGTCCACGTACGCGGAGCGGACCGCGCGGGCGAACGAGGCGCTCGCGTACACCAGGTCGATCCGCATGCCCTTGTTCTGGTGGAACATCCCGGCCCGGTAGTCCCAGTACGTGAACGGGTGCGGCCCCTTCATCGGCGTCGGCACCACGTCCTCCAGTCCCAGGTCACGCAACGCGGCCAGCGCGGCCCGCTCGGCCGGGGTGACGTGGGTGGAGGTGACGAACAGCGCGGGATCCCAGACGTCGGCGTCGGTGGGCGCCACGTTGAAGTCACCGCAGACGGCCACCGGCAGCGCGCCGGCCACCTCCGGTTCGAGGGCGTCGCGCAGCGCCGCGAACCAGGCCAGCTTGTACGCGTAGTGCGGGTCGTCCGGCGCGCGGCCGTTCGGCACGTACACCGACCAGACCCGCAGCTCGTCGCAGGTGGCCGAGATGGCGCGGGCCTCGGGCTCGGGGAACCCGGGCTCGCCCGGGAAGCCGACAGTCACGTCGGCCAGCCCGACCCGGGACAGCACGGCGACGCCGTTCCACCGCCCGTCGCTGTGGCTGGCCACCTCGTAGCCCAGCTCGCCCACCTCGGCGACCGGGAACGCCCCGTCGGGGCACTTGGTCTCCTGCAGGCACACGACGTCGGGCTTCGTGGTGGCCAGCCAGTCGAGCAGCCGGGGCAGGCGGGCCTTCACCGAGTTGACGTTCCAGGTCGCCAGGCGCATGCCCCCAGCCTGCCGCATCCCCGCCCGCCCCGCCCGGTCAGCGCTCCGGGGTGTCGCCGGGTCGGGTCTGCTCGGCGAGGAAGCGTTCCAGCTCGGCGCCGAGTTCGTCGGCGGTGGGCAGCGGCCCGGTCTCGCCGGCGAGCAGGCTCTTCTCGCCCCGGCCGCGGGCGAACGTGTCGTACTGCTCCTCCAGCGCCTGGACCAGCGTCGCCGCCTCCTCGGTCTGGGTGACCTGGCGGTCGATCTCCACCCGGACCGCCTCGGCGGCGGTCCGCAGCGCCTTGACGGGCAGCAGCAGGCCGGTGCTGCGGGACACGGCGGACAGCAGTGCCTCGGCGGCGGCCGGGTACTCGGCCTGGGCCACGTAGTGCGGCACGTGCGCGGCGAAGCCGAGGGCGTCGCGCCCCTGCTCGCCGAGGCGGTACTCCAGCAGGTGACCGACGCCGGCCGGCACCTGCACCTTCTGCAGCCACGGCTCGTGCCCGGCGATCAGTTCCTTGCGGGTGGCGTGCGCGGTGACGCCGCTGGGCCGGGTGTGCGGCACCGCCATCGGGATCGAGTTGAGCCCGACTGTGAGCCGGACGTCGAGGCGGGCGCTGAGCCCGGCGACGGCGGCCACGAAACGCTCCCACTGAAGATCCGGCTCGGGGCCGGTGAGCAGCAGGAACGGGGTCTCGTCGTCGTCGTGCAGCAGGTGCAGCTCCAGCGCCGGGGCGTCGTAGGACTCCCAGTGGTCCTCGACGAAGGTCATCACCGGGCGGCGGGAGCGGTAGTCGAAGATCTGGTCCACGTCGAAGCGGGCGATGACCCGGGCGTCGAGCGAGGTGAGCAGCTGTTCCCGGGCCAGCCGGGTGGCGTTGCCGGCGTCGACGAAGCCGGTGAGCGCCTGGATCAGCACCGGCTGGCCGAGCTCGGGCAGCTCGTCGGTGAGTTCGTAGAGCTCGTGTGGATCGAGCACCGGTGGGGTCCTCCCTGTCGACGCGTACGGGGGAGCGCCGAGCGTGCGGCGTCCCCGGTTCGGCCAACGTACCGGGGCGGGTGGTCCATTCCGTTACGGCCACGTCCGATGCCCGGATGATGATCACGATTCGGCTACGCCCCGGTCCGGCGACCCATATCCGGATCGTCCGAACGGACGAGTTAGTCGATCATCGGGCGGGACCGGGAGGTCTGCGGCGTTCCTGCCCGGGCCGCTGCGCGGGTTGCAGGCCGGGTGATTGGTCCGGTTCCCGAGGTCCGTGGTCCGCCGGGTCGCACTGGGATGGGCCGTCCGCTTCGGAACGGCCAAAGTGTGGCGAGGGCCACCCTTTGGGCCTGGGTGATCCCGGTTTGCCCTGCCTAGCCTCGTCGGATGCGTAACGACGGCAACCTCGACGACCCGTTCGGCTCCGGCCGCCCGGCTGACCGTTCGGACGATACCCCCTCCACCAACCGGTTGGCCACACTCCGGGGACTGGTCCGGCGTACCCGCTTCTGGGCACCCACGAACCCCCGGCCCGGCCGGACGAAGCTGGCGGTCGCCACCGGCGCGGCCTGCTGCCTGGGCCTGGTCGGCGTCAGCCAGGCCGGCTTCGGTGCCCCGGACCGCGCCGCCGACCCGGCGCCCTCGGCGGAGGCCGCCGAGCGTGCCGCGGTCGACCCGGCGTCCCGGGCCATGGCCCGGCCGAGCACCGCCCCCGCCACCCCCAGCGCCAGCGCCAGCCCGTCCGCGACGGCGAGCCCGAAGGCGACCGCCAAGCCCAAGCCGAAGAAGACCGTCCGGCAGATCGTCCCGGTCGCCGGCCTGGACCGCACCCAGATGAACAACGCGAAGAAGATCGTGCAGGCCGGCAAGGAGATGGGCATGCCGCGCCGCGCCCTCGTCATCGCGGTGGCGACCGCCATGCAGGAGAGCACCCTGCTCAACTACGCCAGCGGCGTGCTGCCCGAGTCGCAGAACTACCCGCACCAGGCCATCGGCTGGGACCACGACTCGGTCGGGCTGTTCCAGCAGCGCCCCAGCAGCGGCTGGGGCACCGTCGAGCAGCTCATGGACCCGGAGTACGCGACGAAGGCGTTCCTGTCCGCGCTGGCGGAGATCCCCGGCTGGCAGAGCCTGCCGCTCTCCGTGGCCGCCCAGGCCGTGCAGATCTCGGCGTTCCCGGACGCGTACGCCCAGCACGAGTGGCGGGCCGGCGAAGTGGTGGCCGAGATCCTGGGCTGACCAGGACGGGTGGTTGCCGAAGGGCCGATTCGGGTATCAAGGGCTTGCCGGTCCCAGGTACACATGAAGGGGACCGCAGGACGGGAGGACCCTCATGTCGCTGATGCAACGGATCACCGCCTTCCTGCGGTCGCCGCGGGGCCAGCAGCTGGTCGACCGCGGCCGGCGTGAGATGTCGAAGCCGGAGAACCAGGCCCGGCTGCGGCAGATCGCGAACCGGCTGCAGTCGCGCCGGCGCTGACCCGCGTCACCCCCGCCGCACGAGCCTCCGGAGCCCTTCGTGACCGACCCCGCCCCCGTCGACGGGGAGCCCCCCGCCGCCCCCGTCCCGCCGGTGGAGGCGCCCGAGGCACCACCGGCCAAGCTGTGGGACCGGATGCGGGACGACCCGCAGTACGCGCCGGAGCACCTGGCCCTGGAGGCGGTACGTCGGCTCGGCCCGGAGGCCGCCCAGTGGGCCGCCCGGGAGCGGGCGCTGCGACCGGCCGCCCCGCCGGAGCACTTGGCCGACCAGGCGGTACGCAAGTTCGTCAACCACGCCCGGCTCTCCGGTGCGGTGTCCGGCGCGGCCGGGCTGCCCGGCGCGGTGATCGACGTGGGCGTGCTGGCCTGGACCCAGGCCCGGCTGGTGCTGCACGTCGCGGCCGCCTACGGCGTCGACCCGGCGCACCCGGACCGGGCCACCGACCTGCTGGTGCTCCAGCGGGTGCACAAGGTCGCCGAGACGGCCCGTCTCGCGCTGGGCGTGGCCGCCGGCCGGGAGCGGGCCGGTGCGCTGTTCGGCTCCGCCGGTGACCGGGCGCTGGGCCGGGTGATGCTCCAGCTCGGGGTCCGGCTGGCCCGGATGGCCGGGGTGCGTGCCGCCAAGCGGATGTTCGCCAAGGTCGTGCCGGGCGCGGCGATCGTGCTCGGCACCTGGGCCAACTCGTCGGCCACCAAGGAACTGGCCGACCGTACGCGCGCCCTCTACCGCGCCGCCGGCCCCCGGCAGCTACCGGGCCCGCGTCAGCCCTGACCAGCCGGAGGCGTTCCAGGCCACCTCGGCCAGCCGGCCCTGCCCGGTCGCGTTCGGGTGGAACCAGTCGAGCGCGTTGACCTGGTCCAGGTCGAAGCGATGGCGGTGCACCGCGCCGCCGTCCCACCGGCAGCGTGACCCGTACGCCCGGCAGGCGGCGCGCAGTTGCCCGTCGTACGCCTCGATCCGGTCCCTGACGCGGGCCCGGCGGGCGGCAGCGGCGGGCGCTGTCGACGTGGCGTCGGCCAGCAGCGACGGGCATACGCCCCGCGACCAGGCCCGCACGGCGCGGGGCTCGGTGTGCCCGATCTGCCAGAGCCGGTACAGGTCCGGGATGCTGACCACCAGCACCCGGGCCTTCGGCCGGCCCTCGCGCAGCACGCCCAGCGCCGCGTCGACCTGGTCGCGGAAGGTGGCGACCGGCGTCATGTCGTCGACGTCGCCCCGGCAGGCGTCGTTCGCGCCGATCAGCACGGTGACCAGGTCGGCCCTGTCGCGTACCGCCGACCGGGCCTGGCCGGTCAGCGCGGCCGCGCGGGCCCCGGGCACGGCCCGGTTGTACGCCCGCAGCCCCGGCGCGTCGGCGCGCAGCCGCCGGTAGAGGCTCTCCACCCGCAGGCCGTCCCCGGTCGACCAGGAGTTGCGTTCGCAGCTCACCAGCACCAGGCAGGAGCCGTAGCCGGTGCTGACCGAGTCGCCGAGCGCGACCAGCACCCGGGGTTCGCCGGGGGCGGGTGTGCCGGAGGGCCGGGGTGACGCCTCGCCGGAGCCGTCACAGGCGAGCGCGACGAGCGCCGCCAGGCAGGCCAGCGCGGCGATCCAGCGTCTCATCGGTCCCCCGTCCGGCGGCGGCAACGGGCGCGTCGACCCTATGCCCCGGCGGAGAGCCGGTGGCGGTTCTGTCGGCTATCGGGCATCGACCACTGTCGTTCACATCTGTCGTGTCGGCGCAGGCCGGCCGTGCAGCCACCGGTGCAGCGCCCGGGTGATCCGGGGCAGCACCAGGTAGGTCATCAGCGGGGTGAGCACGAGCGTCATCAGCAGCGTCCGCCCGGCCAGCGGCACGCCGGCGAGGAACCGGGTGGTCAGCAGCGTGGCGGCCAGGCTGAGCGGGAAGAACGCCAGCCAGATCGTGACCGCCTGCTTCCAGCGCGGCGGCGCGGCCGGTTCCGGCTCGCCGAACGTCTCGACCACGTGGTCAACCGGCGGGGCGAACCAGCCCTCGATGCCGGTGCGCCGCTCCACCCGGGTGTGCTCGACGATGCCCTGCGCCGAGCTGAGCCACCAGCGCCGCTGCGGCGAGTCCTCCCAGTCGCGCAGGGTGTCCGCGTCGGCGAAGCGGTACATCACGTGCCACTCGCCGGACCCGGGGGCGCTGCGGACGAAACCGGCGCCGAGGAAGCCCGGGAAGCTCTCCGCCAGCGCCGTCCCGGCCCGCATCCACGCCACCACCTCGTCGGTACGCGCCGGGTCGGCGCGCCGGGACACGGCGACGGTCACGGGTACGGCCTGAGTCGTGGTCATGCCATCCTCTCCACCGTTCCGCGGGATCTCCGCCGGAAACCGGCACCCCGAAGTAACGCACCCGCCCGCCGGGCGCATCCGGCGACCGCCCGCCGGGTGTCCCGGATCACCGGTGTTCCCGCGCCGGCCGGTTATCCCCGCCCGTGCCGGGGTAGGCCCCAGGAATGACCCGATCACAGCCTCGCCGTGCCCGCGGCACGGTCGGCCACGCGAACAGCGCCCTGAACCTGCGGCTCGCGCTCGCCACGTTCGGTCTGGTCGTGATGACCGTCTTCGCGGTGCTCGCGTTCGCCGCGGACATCGCCTGGCTGGGTGTCGTCTGCGCGCTGCTCGCCGTGGTGGCGGTGGTCGACCTGGTCGTGATCCAGCGCCGCCGCGCCGCGCGCCGCCGGGAGGAGCCGGGCGTGCGGCACTCGCTGTTCGAGTGACAGGAGTACGACATGCCCATCGCCACCACCAATCCCGCCACCGGACAGGTGCTCAAGACGTACGAGGCGATGTCGGACGAGCAGATCGACGCCGCGATCGAGCGGGCCGACCTCGCCTTCCGGCAGTTGCGCGGCACCACGATCGCGCAGCGGGCCCGGTGGCTCCTCGCCGCCGCCGACCTGCTCGACGCCGAGCGCGACGAGACGGCCCGGCTGATGACCACCGAGATGGGCAAGACGTACGCCGCCGCGAAGGCGGAGGTCACCAAGTGCGCCACCGCCTGCCGCTTCTACGCCGGGAACGCGCCCCGGATGCTCGCGGACGAGCCGGCCGACGCCGCCGCGGTCAAGGCGAAGCGGGCGTACGTGCGGTACCAGCCGATCGGTCCGGTGCTCGCGGTGATGCCGTGGAACTTCCCGCTGTGGCAGGTGATGCGGTTCGCCGCCCCGGCCCTGATGGCGGGCAACACCGGCCTGCTCAAGCACGCCTCGAACGTGCCGCAGACCGCGCTCTACCTGGAGGACCTGTTCCGCCGGGCCGGTTTCCCCGAGGGCGCGTTCACCACGCTGCTGGTCGGCTCCGACGCGGTCGACCGGATCCTCAGCGACCCCCGCGTGCGCGCCGCCACGCTCACCGGCAGCGAGCCGGCCGGGCGGTCCATCGCCCAGATCGCCGGCCGGGAGATCAAGAAGACGGTGCTGGAGCTGGGCGGCAGCGACCCGTTCGTGGTGATGCCCTCGGCCGACCTGGACACCGCAGCCGAGGTCGCCACCACCGCCCGCTGCCAGAACAACGGGCAGTCCTGCATCGCCGCGAAGCGGTTCATCGTGCACACCGACGTGTTCGACGCGTTCGCCGAGAAGTTCGCCGCCCGGATGGCGGCGCTGCGCGTCGGCGACCCGATGGACGACGGCACCGACGTCGGCCCGCTGGCCAGCGAGCGCGGTCGCGACGAGGTGCACGCGCAGGTCACCGACGCGGTGGACCAGGGCGCGACCGTGCTCTGCGGCGGTGAGAAGCCGGCCGGGGACGGCTGGTACTACCCGCCGACGGTGGTCACCGACCTGCGCCCGGAGATGCGGATGTGGTCCGAGGAGGTGTTCGGGCCGGTCGCCGGGCTCTACCGGGTCGGCTCGTACGACGAGGCGATCGAGGTCGCCAACGGCACCAGCTTCGGCCTCGGCTCCAACGCCTGGACGAACGACCCGGCCGAGCAGGAGCGCTTCGCCGTCGACCTGGACGCCGGCAACGTGTTCGTCAACGGCATGACCACGTCCTATCCGGAGCTGCCGTTCGGCGGCGTGAAGAACTCCGGGTACGGCCGCGAGCTGTCCGCCGCCGGCATGCGCGAGTTCTGCAACACCAAGACCGTGTGGATCGGCGAGGGCGAGGCCGGCGCGGGCGCCGGGGCGCACTCCGAGTAGACGCGATTGGCCGGACGCCGTCACGGGTAGGAGTGGCGACCATGACGGCGTTCGGCTTCCACGCATCCCACGAGCAGATCCACCCGGCCCGGCTGCTGGAGGCGGTGATCCACGCCGAACGCGCCGGCTTCGACGCGGCCATGTGCTCCGACCACTTCTCGCCGTGGAGCGAGCGACAGGGCCAGTCCGGGTTCGCCTGGTCCTGGCTCGGCGCCGCGCTCCAGGCCACGAACCTGTCCTTCGGCGTGGTGAACGCTCCCGGCCAGCGCTACCACCCGGCGATCATCGCGCAGGCCATCGGCACGCTCGGCGCCATGTACCCGGGCCGGTTCTGGGCCGCGCTGGGCACCGGCGAGGCGGCGAACGAGCACATCACCGGCGAGGTCTGGCCGCGCAAGGACATCCGCAGCGCCCGGCTGCGCGAGTGCGTCGACGTGATCCGGGCGCTGCTCGCAGGCGAGGAGGTCAGCCACGACGGCCTCGTCACGGTGGACCGGGCGAAGCTGTGGACCCGGCCGGAGGAGCCGCCCGCACTGGTCGGCGCCGCCGTGAGCATCGCCACCGCGCGCTGGTGCGCCGAGTGGGCCGACGGGCTGATCACCGTCAACGCGCCGGTCGAGCACCTGCGGCAGATGATCGACGCCTACCGGGACGCGGGCGGACGTGGCCCGCTGCACCTCCAGGTGCACGTGAGCTGGGCGCCCGAGCAGGAGCAGGCCGAGGCGATCGCGTACGAGCAGTGGCGCAGCAACGTGTTCGCGCCGCCGGTCTGCTGGGACCTGGAGACCCCCGAGCACTTCGACGTGGCGAGCGCCGACGTGCCGATGTCCAAGGTCGCCGAGACCGTGAACGTCTCCGCCGACCTGGGCCGGCACGTCGGCTGGCTGGAGGAGTACGTGGCGCTGGGCTTCGACCAGATCGCGCTGCACCACGTCGGGCAGGAGCAGCGCGCGTTCATCGACACGTTCGGCGCCGAGGTGCTGCCGAAGCTGCGCTCCGCCGCCTGATCACACATCACCCCGTCGACGCTTAGGCTCGTCGTTCGTGGATGCTCTGTTCGAGGTCGTGGTCTTCCTGGCCATCGCGACCTTCGGTGCGGCGCTGGCCCGCCGGCTCGGCCTGCTCGCGCCGATCCTGCTGGTCGTGCTCGGCCTCGCGTTGTCCTTCCTGCCGTTCTTCCCGCACGTGCGGCTGGACCCGGACCTGGTGCTGGTGGGCATCCTGCCGCCGCTGCTCTACGTGGCGGCGCTGGAGACGTCGGTGCCGGCGTTCCGGCTCAACCTGCGGCCGATCCTGCTGCTCGCCGTCGGACTGGTCGTCTTCACCGCGTTCGCGGTGGGCACCGTCGTGCACTGGTTCCTGCCCGAGCTGCCGTACGCGATCTGCCTGGCGCTCGGCGCGGTGGTGGCGCCGCCGGACGCGGTCGCCGCCACCGCGGTGGCCCGGCGGGTCGGCCTGCCCCGGCGGGTCGTCACCATCCTGGAGGGCGAGAGCCTGGTCAACGACGCCACCGCGCTGGTGCTGCTGCGGGTGGCGATCGTCGCCGCGACCGCCACCACCGGCGGCGTCGGCGTCGGTGACGTGGCCCGCGAGGTGGTCGTCGCGGCCGGCGGCGGCATCCTGGTCGGCCTGCTGGGCGTGGTGGTCTTCGGGTATCTGCACAAGCGCATCACCGACCCGGTGCTGGACAACGCGCTGTCGCTGATCGTGCCGTTCGCCGTGGTCTTCGCCGCCGAGGAGATCCACGCCTCCGGCGTCGTCGCGGTGGTGGTGACCGGCCTCGGCATCGGGCACAAGCTGCCCACGCTGCTGTCGGCTGCCTCCCGGCTCCAGGTGACCGCGTTCTGGCGGCTGATCCGGTTCCTCCTCGAAGGACTGGTGTTCCTGCTGGTCGGCCTGCAACTGCCGGAGGTGGTCCGCGACCTCGACGAACCGTTCGGCTCGCTGGCCGCGATCACCGCCGCGGTGCTGGCCGCCGTCTTCCTGTCCCGGTTCGTCTGGGTGTTCCCGGCCACCTACCTGGCCCGGCTGGTGCCCCGGATCCGGCAGCGCGACCCGGCGCCGCCGGTGCAGTTCCCCGTCGTCATCGGCTGGGCCGGCATGCGGGGCGTGGTGACGCTCGCCGCCGCGCTGGGCCTGCCGCTCACGCTGGCCGACGACGCGCCGTACCCGCGTGCGCTGCTCATCTGGCTGGCCTTCGCGGTGATCGTCGCGACGTTGGTCGGGCAGGGCGCCACGCTGCCCTGGGTGGCCCGGCGGCTGCGGCTGCCCCCGGACGACCCGGTGCAGGACGCGCTGTCCGCCGCCGGGGTGCAGCAGCGGGCCAGCCGGGCGGCCCGGGAACGGCTCGACGAACTGGCCGCCGGCGCGCCGGCGGCGGTGGTGGAACGCCTTCGTGGGCTGACCACCTCCCGGGCCAACCTGGCCTGGGAACGGCTCGGCGGCACCGAACGGGAAACCCCCTCCCAGGCGTACGCGCGCCTGCGGCAGGAGATGATCGACGCGGAGCGGGAGGTGTTCCGGGCCGCCCGCGACTCCGGCCAGATCCCGGAGGAGGTGCTCACCCGCGCCTATCGTGATCTGGATCTGGAGGAGTCCATGCTGCGACAGGAGGTCGTCGAATGAGCTGCCGGCACCTGGCCGAGGCGGGCACGGCCGAGCCCGACACCACCACCGAGTGCCCGGACTGCGTGGCGATCGGCAACCCGGACTGGGTGCATCTGCGCGCCTGCCTGACCTGCGGGCACGTGGGCTGTTGCGACTCCTCGCCGTACCAGCACGCCACGAAGCACTTCGAGTCGAGCGGCCACCCGGTGATGCGGTCGGTCCAGCCGGGGGAGTCGTGGCGCTGGTGCTTCGTGGACGAGGAGATCGGCTGACTCAGCCGACCCGGCGCTCCAGCACCTGCCCGGTCCACGTCGGGCGGCCCGGCCGCTCCACCGTGAACGGCTCGGTGGCGGTGAACCCGCAGCTCTCGTAGAACCGCACGAGCGCCCGGTCGGGGCTGCGGAAGCAGTCCACCCGCAGCAGGCCGACGCCGCGCTCGCGGGCCAGCTCCGCCGCGTACGCCAGCAACCGCGCCCCGACCCCGCGCCCGGCGTACGCCCGGTCGGTGACCAGCAGGTTCACGTACAGCTCCGGCTCGGTGGCGGGCGGCACGTACTCGGTCGCCGCGCCCACCACCAGCGCGCCCGCCACCGTCCCGTCGATCTCGGCGAGGTACAGGCCGTCGCCGGCGGCCCACGCCTCGGCCTGGGCGACGCGGCGCGGGTCGATCGACGCCGGCTCGGTGCCCCACTGGTCGGTACGCCCGAGTTCGGTCAGCCATGCGGTGGCGCTGTCGAGCAGCCGCAGCAGCGTGGGCGCGTCGCCGGGCCCACCCGGACGGATGGTGATGCTCTGCTGGTCGGTCATCCCGCCATGCTGCTACACGCGGCTCACCCGGGCACACCGGCGGCCCGTGCCTCCGGCGCCGGCCGGTTCGCGATCGCCCGGCGGGCCAGAGCCGGGGCGGCCAGCCCGGCGGCGGCGAGGATCCCGCCGAGCACCAGCCAGCCGACCGGACCGCCACCGAGCACCAGCAGCGTGAGCAGCCCTCGGCCGAGCGCCTGGGCCAGCCCGGCGAGCAGGCCGTCCGCACCCTGGTAGGCGCCGATCGCGCCGGGCGGGGCCAGGTCGTAGGCGAGGCCCGCGCCGGCCGCGCCGTGCCACAGGTCGCCGACCGTCCACACCGCAGTGGCGACGAGCAGCAGGACGACCGCGGGGAGCACCGGCAGGACGGCCGTCGCCGCGTACAACGGTGTGGCCGCCGCGAGCACCAGCCCGGCCCGGCGCAGCTTCCGGGCGGCCGGCGCGGCCCGCTCGGCGCCCCGGCTCAGCCGGACCGCGAGCAGCACGGTGAGGACCGTGTTCGCGAGCAGAACCGCCGACACCACGGGTGGCGGCGCGCCGGCCCGGTCCACAGTCCACAGCGGCACGACGAGCACGAGCACCGTCACGTGCGTGCTGAGCACCGCCGAGACGCCGCTGACCGCGAGGAACCGCCCGTCCCGCAGCGGCCCACCGCGCGCCCGGCGCGTGCGGGTAGTGGTCGGCGGCCCGGCCGTCGCCTCCGACACCGCGGCCCGGCCCGCGTCGGCTGCTCCCTGCGTGCCGGCTGACTCCCCGTGCGCGGCGGCGGCCGGCCGCGCGGCGGCGGCCGGCCGCGCGGCGGCGATCGGCTGCGCGGCGGCGATCGGCGGCAGGCGCAGCAGCAGCGCCGCCGAGAGCAGGTACGTGGCCGCGTTGCCGACGATCAGCACCTGATACGCCCGGTGCGTGTCCACGGCGAGCGCGATCCCGGCCAGCGCGGTACCGACGGTGATGCCCAGGTTCGCCACCGCCCTTAGTGTCGCGAACGCGTGCACCCGGCCGTCCGGGCCGCCCACCGCCGCGACGAGCGCCGCCCGTACCGCCAGGTTGCCGGCCGCGAGCAGCGCCTCCGGCACCGCCACCGCCAGGAACGCCGGAAACGAACCGACCAGCAGGTACGCCAGCGCGGCGACCGCCTGACCCACCTGGAGGACGGCCCGGAGCGTACGCGGATCCCACCTGTCGGCCAGCGCGCCCAGCGGCACGCTGGCGCTCAGCCCGACCAGCCCCGCGACTGTGAGCCCGGCGCCCACCGAGGTGGCGGAGAGGCCCACGTCCCGGGCCAGGTAGAGCGCACCGCCCGCCAGCCACAGCCCCGCGCCGACGGTGTTCACCAGCGTGGCGTACGCGAGCGTGCGCAGCGGCCCGGGCGGCGGGAGCGGCGAGACGCGTCCCATCAGCGGCGTCCGGCCAGGGCCATGCGATCGACGCTAGGCGTGGGCCAGCTGTCGCGGCGTCCCGGAACCGGCGACCCCTGTCACACCCGAGGGCTCGGGAGGCATGTTGCGACGCCGAGCAGCCGTGCGGTCCAGTCGGTGAAACCGCCGTCGCCGAGCATCGGACGGACCGTGTCGGCGAGTGCGTGGCGGCCACCGGCTGGCATTGCCGCCCACACCCGATTCTCGGCCGGCCGGGTGACGTGGCGGCACCGAAACGGCGCTCGGCCCGGCGTGGCTGTGACAATCGCGGCCGGCAGCTCCTCGCGGAAAGGATGAGCTTCCGAGCGTTATGCCTCTCAGTCATAAATATGACCGAGAGGCATAACGCCGGAGGGACAACCCTTCTGTTCCGGCGCGACACGCCGCTTCCGGGCGGGCGCGTTAACCGGTCGACCGGGGGCGCGGACCGTGCCACGATCGCGCGGTGCCCGCCTCCGTGACCGCCTCCGTGACCGCCCTGCTGCGCCGGCAGTTCGACCTGACCTGGGCGCTCGCCGAGTACCACCTCGACCGGCTGGAGCCGGGTGATTTCCTCTGGGAACCGGCCGCGCTGTGCTGGACCATGCGCCAGGACCCGGCCGGCGGGTGGCGTGCCGACTGGGCCGACACCGAGCCGGACCCGGTCCCGGTGCCCACGATCGCGTGGCTGACCTGGCACATCGGCTGGTGGTGGTCGGTGGCGGCCGACCACGTGCGGCAGCGGCCGGCGCGGGAGCGCGACGACATCCGCTGGCCCGGACCGGGCGCGGAGACTGTGGCGTGGCTGCGGGAGCTGCGGTCGGAGTGGACGGACACGCTGGACGGGCTGACCGAGGCCGGCCTGGACCGGCCGTCCGCGTACCCCTGGCCCGCCGACGCCGGGCTCACCGTCGCGGACCTGGCCGCGTGGGTGAACGCCGAGCTGATGAAGAACGTGGCCGAGATCGGGCAGCTCCGGCTTATGCGGGCGGCAGGGCGGGCGGCCTGAGCCGGGCCGCGCTCAGTGCGCGCCGCCGAGGTTGAGCACCACCACCCCGGCGATGACGAGTCCCGCCCCGACCACCTTCGTCACGCTCAGCGGCTCACCGAGGAACGCCGCGCCGATCGCCATGATGGCGGCGGTGCCGAGGCCGGACCAGACCGCGTACGCGACGCCGACCGGGATGTCCTTCACTGCGAGCGAGAGCAGGCCGAACGCGGACAGGTACGCCACGGCGAGGCCGACAGTGGGCCAGAGCCGGGTGAAGCCGTCGGTGGCCTTGAGCAGGCTGGTGCCGATCACCTCGGCGGTGATCGCGCCGAGCAGGAACAGGTACGCCATCGCAGGACCGTACCCGGTCCTGCGATGGCGCCTGAGTGGAGCTCGAATCCCGGTCAGGAGACCGTGCAGGCCTTTCCGTTCAGCGTGACAAGCCCCGGATCCGGGTTGGGAGACCGGGAGGCGGTCCCGTTGAAGCCGAACGTGGTGGACGCGCCCGGTGCCAGCTTCGCGTTCCAGGACAGGTTCTTCGCGGTGACAGTGGCGCCGCTCTGGCCGAGCTGCGCCGACCACGCGTGGCCCACCTTCTGGTCGCCGAGGAAGGCCCAGCGCAGGCTCCACCCGTTCACCGCCGTCGTGCCGGTGTTGCGCACCGTCACCTGGGTGGTGAAGCCGGACGGCCAGCTCCCGTGCGTGGTGTAGGTGACCGCGCAGGACGGCGCCGGCACCGCGCCCGCGTCACCCTGGTCGGCCAGGAACGACGCGAGCCACGCCAGCGCCGAGTTCCAGTTGATCGCCACCTCGTTCGTCGCGTACGAGTTGATGTCGTCGACGTAGCAGAACATCGGCGCGCACCCGGCGAGCAGGTTCGCCGCGAACGGGTCCTGGAGCGCGGCGTTCGGACCACCGGCGAGCGAACCGGCCGGCGGGC
Source organism: Micromonospora globosa (assembly GCF_000717585.1). Taxonomy (NCBI): domain Bacteria; kingdom Bacillati; phylum Actinomycetota; class Actinomycetes; order Micromonosporales; family Micromonosporaceae; genus Micromonospora; species Micromonospora globosa. The sequence continues at coordinate 63,656 of NZ_JNZR01000007.1, read as the reverse complement.
GCGGCAGGTCCGGGTTCAGCTGGTGGCCGAAGATCCGGCTGTGCTGGTTGCGGGCGTGCTGCTCACCCCACCCGGTCACGTACGACATGTTCAGCGCGTTGCGGCCGAACAGGTAGTCCGCGGCCTGCACCGCGCCGTCCCGGTACTTCGCGTCCCGGCTCAGGTCGAACGCGGTGGCGAGCACGATGGCGTTGTTCACCAGGTTGCTGTTGCTGCCCCAGACGTACGCGTCGGCGCTGCCCGGGAACGGCAGCCCGTACGCCTGGCCGGCGATCGTGGCCAGGTAGCTGTCGGCGGCGGCGGTGATCGACTCGCGGATGCGGGTCTTCTCCGCGGCGGGCAGCGTGTTCGGCACGGTCGCCAGGTCGAGGCGGCCCAGCGCGGCGACGCTCTGCCAGCCGAACGCGCCGTTCGGGGCGAACACGTCGGCGGTGTGCAGCGGCGAGCCGGTGACGTCGGCCAGGTACGCCTTGTCGCCGGTGGTCAGCCACAGCTCGACGGCGGCCCAGTAGAACTCGTCGGTGACGTTGGTGTCGTCGTACGCGCCGCCGCCGGTGCCGTCGCTGGCCGAGGCGTAGATCGCCGGGTGCGCCTTGGCCGCCGCGTACGCGGTCTTCGCGGCGGTGCCGCAGCGCGCGGCGAACGCGGCGTCGTACGGGGCGTACAGCCGCTGGCACTGCGCCGCGACGGCGGCCAGGTTCAGCGTGGCGGCTGTGGACGGCGCGTGCAGCTCGCGCGGCTGCGGGTCGTCCTGGGGCTGCAGCGGCAGGCCGGTCCAGTTCCGGTCGTGGATCTTGTGGTGGACCATCCCGGCCAGCGGCTCGCCCGCCGGCACCTGCATGCGCAGCAGGAACTCCAGCTCCCAGCGGGCCTCGTCGAGCACGTCCGGCACGTCGTTGCCGCGCTCGGGCAGCCGCAGCGTGGAGTCGCCCAGGGCGGCGCCGCCGCCGGCGGTCTCGGCCGTCTTGGTCCGCTCGAACGTGCTCAGGAGCTGGTAGGCGGCGATGCCGCCGTTGACGACGTACTTGCCGTGGTCACCCGCGTCGTACCAGCCGCCGCGCACGTCCAGCGAGTAGTCGCAGACGCCGGCCTGGCACGGCACGTCGGTGTCGCCCTGGTTGGGCGCGACGCCGAGGTGGCCGGCCGGGCGGGCGTACTCCTCGCCGATCAGGTCGCCGTCGATCTCGATGCCGCTGCGCTGGGCGTAGAAGAACTGGAGCGAGTCGGCGCGCAGCCGGTCGTAGAGCGCGCCGGAGATGTCGAACGGGTGGCTGGTCTCGCCGTCGACGGTCAACGTGTAGCCGGTGCCCGGCGTGCGGTACGCGGAGAAGTCGGCCGTCTGCACGTTCTGCGCGGAGGCCGCGTCGGTGCCGCGCGGCGTGGTCTGCCCGCTGGCGACCACCGCGCCGCCGGCGGACTTGAGCTGCCAGGGCAGCGCCTCGGTGGCCTCGGTGACCACAGTCGCGTGCTTCGGCCCGCCGGGCAGGTAGCCGACCTGGTTGACCCGGACCCGGGGGCCGGTGTCCGGCTCGTACGGCGGCGCCGGCTCCCCGCCGCGCAGCGACACGTTGTCCAGGCAGAACGTCTGCGCCTGGGCGCTGCCGCCGACCTGGAAGATCAGCTGGGCGGTGGGGTTGTCGGCCGGCGAGGTGAACGTGGTGGTGACGCGCTTCGCGGTGCCGGTTGCGGTCGCGTCGACGCTCGCGTACGTGGTGTAGGGGGCGCTGCCGAGCTGGAGCACCGCCTTGACGGCCGCGCCGGGGGTCGCGGAGACGTCGAAGGACAGCTCGTACTCGGCGCCCTGGGTCAGCGGCACCGCGTCCTGGCCGATGCCGGCGTCCCACGGGTTGGCGGTGCCCGCCGCGACGGAGGTGCAGAGACGGCCGTCGACGACCGCGAGGTCGCCGGTGCCGTACGAGAACCAGGGTGAGACACCGGCGCTGAAGTCGCCGTTGCGGAGTTGTTCGGGGGCGTCCGGCGGCACCTCGGCGCTCGCCGGGCCGGCGGTGAGGCCGGTGAGCGCCAGCGTGGTGGCCGCGAGTGCGGCGAGCCGACGACGGAATCGGGTCACGGAGGTTCCTTCCGTGCTCGGGGGTGGTGGGGGAGGCCAGGAGCTGGGAGCGCTCCCAATATCAGCCCGATGTTTCCATCGCGTTCCGCCGCTGTCAATCGATCCGGCCCGATGAGGCGCGCGCGCCCGGGCGCGGTGCGATTCGGCGCGCCACGTACGATGTCAGTGATCTCCTAGAGACATCCGAGCCCTCGACCTGGCAGGCTGCGACCCATGACCCTGAAGCTTCGTTCCGTCGGAGCGAGCGACCGTGGGCTGATCCGCAGCGGTAACCAGGACGCGCAGCACGCGGGTGCCTGGCTGGTCGCGGTCGCCGACGGCATGGGCGGCATGGCGGCCGGCGACCTGGCCAGCCGCATCGCCATCGACGCGATCGCCCCGCTGGACGTGGAGACGCCGGAGGACGCGCTCGTCGCCGCGCTCCAGGGCGGGATCGAGCTGGCCACCGCGCAGATCCGCCAGGCCGTCGAGGAGGACCCGGAACGCCAGGGCATGGGGACCACGCTCACCGCGCTGCTGTTCGCCCGCACCGGCAGCTGCCTCGCGCTGGCGCACGTCGGGGACTCCCGGGCCTACCTGTACCGCGAGGGCGTGCTCAAGCAGGTCACCCGGGACGACACGTTCGTGCAGATGCTCGTCGACCAGGGCGTCATCACCGCCGAGCAGGCCAGCAGCCACCCCCGCCGCGCGGTGGTGACCCAGGCGTTGCAGGGTGACGAGGTCTCCCCGTCGTACGCCACGATGGTGCCCCGGGCCGGTGACCGCTGGCTGCTGTGCAGCGACGGCCTCTCCAACGTGGTCCGCGCGGACACGCTCACCGAGGTGCTCAGCGAGCAGCCGGAACGCGACGCCTGCGCGGCCCGGCTGATCGACCTGGCGCTGCGGGCCGGCGGCCCGGACAACATCACCGTCGTGATCGCCGACGTCGTCGAGGAGTAGCCCTCACCGCCGTCGCGGAGCGGCACGGCGGGTCGGCTCGGCTGTGGTCGGGTCCTCCGGCCACGGATGGCGCGGGTAGCGTCCGCGCAGCTCCGCACGTACCTGCGGGTATCCGGTGCGCCAGAACGAGGCCAGGTCCGCGGTGACCGCCACCGGCCGCCCGGCGGGGGAGAGCAGGTGCAGCAGCACCGGCACCCGCCCGTCGGCGATGCGCGGCACGTCCCGCCAGCCGAACGTCTCCTGGAGCTTGACCGCCAGCACCGGCGCGGCCGGGTCCGCGTAGTCGATCCGGATCCGCGAGCCGCTCGGCACCTCCAGGCGCTCCGGAGCCAGCTCGTCCAGCCGCGCGGCCTGCCGCCAATCCAGCAGCCGCCGCAGCGCCGCCGCCACGTCCACCCGGCCGAGGTCGGCCCGGCGCCGGGCGCGGGCCAGCTCCGGGCCCAGCCAGACGGGCGCGCCGGCGGTCAGCGCGGCGTCGGAGACGTCCGGCCAGCCGTCGCCGAGCGCCTGGCGGCAGAACGCCAGCCGGAGGCGCAGCCCGGTCGCCTCGGGCGTCCACCGCAGCAGGCCCGGCCCCTCCTGTCGCAGCCCGTCCAGCAGCGCCGCCGCGACCAGCTCCGGGTCCGGCGCGGTGAGCGGCCGGTCGACCAGTTCGACGGCGCCGAGCCGGACCACCTCGCGGGCCACCACGTCCCCGCCGGACCAGGCCACCTCCCGTCCGGTGTCCAGCAGCGCCGCCCCGGCCTCCCGGGCGGTCGCCTCGTCGATCGGTGCGGCCAGCCGCACCCGGGCGGCAGGCGCGCCGGGGGAGCGGTCGGCCACCGCGACGGCCAGCCACGCCGCTCCGGTCAGCCCCGACCCGGGCGCCAGCTCCGCGGCGGTCCCGCCGGCCATCAGGTACGCGGACCCGCCCGGCCGCCGTGAGCGGGCCAGCCGTTCCGGGTACGCCAGTCCGGCGAGCAGCCCCGCGGCCAGATCGTCCGGCAGGCGCTCCCGCTCGTTCCCCGCCGACCGTCCGCCGCTCACGCTGCGGTGCGGCGTCGAGTCGGCGCGCGTGCCGGCGGAATGCCGGTCGGCGGGCAGGGCGGCGCGCAGGCGGCGTACCTCGGTGCGCCAGCGCGCGGTGGCGGCCGGGTCGGCGCCGTCGCGCAGCCGGCGCCAGCGGGCGGGCAGGTCGTCTCCCGTCCCGCCCAGCGTGTCCTCGCCGAGGATCGCCACCACCTGGGCGGCCCGGTCGGCACCCACCCGGGGCGCGCCGTCCAGCAGCGCCCGCGCCAGCCGGGGATGCGTGCCCGCCGCCGCGACCGCCCGTCCCCGCGCGGTGATCCGGCCGTCGTGGTCCACCGCGCCGAGCGTGGTCAGCGTCTCCCGCGCCACAGTGAGCGCGGCCGGCGGCGGTGGGTCGGGCAGCGCCAGCCCGGTGCCGTCCGGTGTGCCCCAGGCCGCCAGCTCCAGCGCGAACCCGGTCAGGTCGGCGGTGGCGATCTCCGGTTCGGGCTGCGGGGCGAGCCGCTCGTGCGCCGCCTCCGACCAGCAGCGGTAGACCGCCCCGGGCGCCTCCCGTCCGGCCCGGCCGGCGCGCTGGGTGGCCCCGGCCCGCGACACCGGCACGGTCACCAGCGCGCCCAGCCCTCGGGCCAGGTCGGTGCGGGGCACCCGGCTCAGTCCGGCGTCCACCACCACCCGGACGCCGGGGACGGTGAGGCTGCTCTCCGCCACCGCCGTCGCGAGCACCACGCGCCGTCCGGCAGCAGGGGTGAGCGCCGCGTCCTGGGCGGCCCCGGGCAGCCGTCCGTGCAACGGCAGCACCGCGATGTCGCGGAGGTCGGCCAGGCGGCGCGCGACGGCGCCGATCTCACCGGCGCCGGGCAGGAAGACGAGCACGTCACCGTCGCGTTCGCGCAGCGCCCGGCGGACCGTGGCTGCCACGTGGTCGAGCAGCGCCGGGTCGACCCGGCCGGCACCGGGCGGCGTCACCGGGCGCGGCGGCGGCGCCCACACCCGCTCGACCGGGTGCAGCGCGGCCTCGGCGCGTACCACGGGAGCGGGGTCGCCGGCGCCGAGCAGCGCGGCGAACCGGTCCGTCTGCGGGGTGGCCGACATCGCCAGCAGCCAGAGGTCCGGGCGTAGTGTGGCGCGGGCCTCGACGCTGAACGCCAGCGCCAGGTCGGCGTCGAGGTGCCGTTCGTGGCACTCGTCGAGCATCACCGCGTCCACGCCCGGCAGCTCGGGGTCGTGGTGCAGGCGGCGGACCAGCAGGCCGGTGGTCACCACCTCGACCCGGGTACGCGGCCCGGTCCGGCGCTCGCCGCGCACCGCGTACCCGATCCGGTCGCCGACCCGCTCGCCGAGCAGGGCGGCCATCCGGTGCGCGGCGGCGCGGGCGGCCACCCGCCGGGGCTGGGCGATCACCACGCGGCCGGTGACCGCGTCGGCGACCGCGAGCGGCGCGGTGGTGGTCTTGCCGGTGCCGGGCGGCGCCACCAGGACGGCGGCGCCGCGCTCGCGCAGCGCGCCGACGAGCGCCGGCAGGACCGGGCGGACCGGTAGGTCGAGCGGGATGTCGGCGAGCACCGACCCACTCTCGCACCGCTCCGCCGGTCGGTCCGCGCTGCCCCCGGAACGCGGAACGGCCCGGCCGGCGCACCGCCGACCGGGCCGGGTGGGCCGCCGCGCCGGGTCCGCCGACCCGGCCGCCGCCCCCTTGCTAGTACGTTCCGTCGAGCTGACCGCGCAGCTTGGTGAGCGCCCGGGCCAGCAGCCGGGACACGTGCATCTGCGAGACGCCGATCTGCTCGGCGATCTGCGACTGGGTCAGGTTGCCGTAGAAGCGCAGCGTGAGGATCTTCTGCTCGCGCTGGTCGAGCGTGGCGAGCGCCGGGCCGAGGGCGACACGCATCTCGGCCAGCTCGAACTCGCCGTCCTCGCCGCCGAGCAGATCGCCCAGCTCGGTGGCCCGCTCGCCGTCGCCGGTCGGGGTGGACAGCGACACCGCGTTGTACGCGCGGGCGCCCTCCAGGCCCTCCAGCACCTCTTCCTCGGTGAGCTTGAGGTGGGCGGCGATGTCGGCGACCGTCGGCGAGCGGCCGAGCGTCTGGAGCAGCGTGCTGTTGGCGTCGGAGATCGCCAGGCGCAGCTCCTGGAGCCGGCGCGGCACCCGGATGTCCCAGGTGCGGTCGCGGAAGTGGCGCTTCAGCTCGCCGATGATGGTGGGGATGGCGTAGCCGGCGAAGTCGACGCCGCGCGACGGGTCGAACTTGTCGATCGCCTTGATCAGGCCGATCGCCGCGGTCTGCGCCAGGTCGTCGTTGGGCTCGCCCCGGCCGCTGTAGCGGTGGGCCAGGTGGTTCGCCAGCGGCAGCCACGCCTCGATGGCGCGGTCGCGCAGCGCCGGCCGGGACGGGTGGTCGGCGGGCAGCGCGGCCATCGCGGCGAGCAGGTCGGCGGCGCTGTCGGTGAGCGAGCGGGGGTCGAGCTTCGCGGAGGCGGCCGGCGTGGTCGCCCGGGCGCTGATCGTGGGAGCGGTCATGGGTGGTCCTCCCTGCACCTCGTCCACGGAAGAAAAAAGACGTGACGCTTAGGTTTAGGTTTCGGTCGTACGTTCGGAAGCCACCATAGCCCGATCGTGCTGCGGAAATCTAGCCGAAAGTACGATGTACTTAAGGTGTAAGCAGCCACGAAAGGCGTGAGCCGGTCGATATCGCGCTCGGCAGGGTGGTGGGGTGGCGCTGACCGGTCGGCCCCGGTCGTACCCCGACCGGTCAACGTGGAATCCGACAGGTGGGCGAAGTGTCGCCTTTCTGTCGTTGTCCCGCCGACGGGACCGCCCGTAGCGTCCGTAGCGACACGTCAACGGAGGCACCGTGCTGGATCCCGCCGCGCCGCAACTCGTCATCAACGCCCGGACGCTGCTGTTCAGCTGGCTCCCGGCGGATCCCGGCGCGGTCGAGACGCTGGTGCCCGCCGGTCTGCGCCCGCACCCGCAGCGTCAGGTGTTCGTCTGCCAGTACGTCGTCGACGACGAGACGCAGACCTCCGGCTTCGGGGCGTACTCGCTCACCTACGTGGGTGTCTCACTGGCGGACATGGACCCGCCCGACGGCGAGACGCCCGGCGGCTTGTGGACGCACTACCTCGCCTCCAGCGAGCGGGTCCGGCGGTACGCGGCCGCGCGGGGCGCTCCCGCCGCCGCCGGGGAGACCCGCCTCGACCTGCGCGGCGATCAGCTCACCGCCGAGACCCGGGCCGCCGACGGCACGCTGCTGATCCGGGTCACCGCCCGGATCGGGCACACGGGCACCGAGGCGCACAACGGCCACCACCGCTACCTCACCCGCCGCGACGGCGAGCTGATCGTCACCGACTACCCGTACGTGGCCGAGCCGGTGTCACCGTTCGAGGTCGAGTCGGTGGAGTTCCCGGCGCCGGAGCACCCGGTCCACGCGCTGCGGCCGGCCAACCCGCTGCACGTCTGCTGGGGCTTCTACTCGCCGCGCGTGTCGTTCGCGTACCCGGCCCGCCCGAACGTGCCGGACGAGGTGGCGGACCTTCACCAGGTGCCCGCCCGCCGGGCCCGCAGCGGCCTGCCGTCCGGGTCGTAGACCAGCCGGTACGCGGGCAGCGCCCAGAGCCGCGTACGCCAGGGCAACCGCTCCGGACGGTGGGGCCGCGACCGGCCCGGCGGACGGGGACCGGCCCGGCCCCCGGCGTGCCAGCGATCCAGTTCCTCCGCCGCCGCGGTGATCGCCGCGACCGCATCCGCCGGGTCCAGCAGGTCGTCGTCCTGCGCGCCGCCGGGATCACGGTCCAGGTGCTCGCGCCACAGCCTCAGCCGCAGGTCGCGGGCGAACACCCGGGCGCCGTCGCCCAGTCCGGCCGGGTCGGCCGGCGCCCGCTCGTCGCGGGTGTCGTCGAGCACCGCGCAGGACAGCTCGCTGTCGTGCGTCCAGGACCGGCGGTTGAAGTTGTCGCTGCCCACGCTGGCCCAGACGTCGTCCACCACGCAGACCTTGGCGTGCACGTACACCGGCGTCCCGTCGTGGTTCTCCACGTCGAACACGTGCACTCGTTCCGGCGCGGCCCGGTGGCACAGCGACAGCGCCTGCTCCCGGCCGACCATGTTGGGCGGCAGCGCGAGCCGGCCGTCCACGTCCGGGTGCCGGGGCACGACCGCCACCAGGTGCAGGTCCGGATGCTCGTGCAGCGCCTGCGCGAACAGTTCGGCCACCTCGGTCGACCAGAGGTACTGGTCCTCCAGGTAGATCAGCCGCCGGGCCCGGCGTACCGCCTTGGTGTAGCCGCGGGCCACCGTGCGCTCGCCGTCGGGGGCGAAGGAGTAGCGGGGCCGCACCGCCGGGTAGGTGCGCAGCACCTGCACGTGGTGCGGCCCGCAGGGCGGCGGGTCGGCGGGCTGCTCGGGCAGCGGGTCCGGGCGCAGGTCGGAGCCGCGCAGCCGGTCCCGCAGGTACGCCATCGGGTTCTCCGAGTCCAGCGGCATCGGGTCGGTCCACCGCTCCCGGAACGTGGTGTCCAGCGCGCCGACCACCGGCCCGCGCACCGCCAGCTGCACGTCGTGCCAGGGCGGCGTGGGGCCGTACCGGGGGGACATGCCGATCGGCTGCGGGTCGCCGGCGTGGCCGGCGTCGTCGCGGCGGCTGTGGCACAGGTCGATGCCGCCGGCGAAGGCGATGTCGCGGCGCGGTTCGCCGGGGCGGCGCAGCACCACGAGCTTCTGGTGGTGCGAGCCGCCGCGCCGGACCCGCTGGTCGAGCAGCACCTCGCCGCCGGCCGCGCGAATCGCCTCGCTGAGGTCGCGGTTCTCCTCCTCGCTGTAGGAGAGCGTGTCGAGGTGGGAGCGCCAGATCAGGCCCTTGACGATGACGCCGCGCTGGGCGGCCTGGGCGAACAACTGCGCCACAGTGGGGCCGTCCGGGCGCATCCGCTCGTCCGGGTCACCACGCCAGTCGGTGAAGAACAGGTGGTCGCCTGCTGTGAGCGACTCCACCTCGCTGACCAGGCGGTCGAAGTACGCGGCACCGTGAATGAGGGGCTCGGCGAGGTTTCCATCGGTCCAGACGGGTAACTCTGACCTCGGGTTGGCGCGTTCCTGTGCGGTGAGGAACCAGTCCCGCAGAGTCACGTTCCACCCCCCGAGGTCGACGACGTCCTCACACGGTAGGACCCCCGGCAGGGCCCCGCACGTCGAGCAGCAGGTCGGCGTCGGTGCCGCGCGTCAGGGGTGCGCCGGACCCCTGGATCGCGATACCGAGGAGGCACCGACATGCCCGCCGAGACGACGAACACCGTGACCGACCGCGACCAGGCGGTGGAGGGGGAGCGGGGTGCGCTGGTGGCGGTCCTGTTGATGGTGATCCTCGGGGTGGCCGGGATCTTCGCCGTCTCCTGAGACCGCGGCCGGGCGCCCCGGCGAACCGGGGCGCCCGTAGCAGGTCAGGGCCGGTCGCCCTGGCCGTCGCTGTGCGGCACCCGCCCGGTCGGGATCACCCCGAGCCGGCCGGCCTGGAAGTCCTCGACCGCCTGGATCAGCTCGGCACGGGTGTTCATCACGAACGGGCCGTAGTGCGCCACCGGCTCGCGGATCGGCTGGCCGCCCATCAGGTAGAGCTCCAGCGCCGGGGCGTTGGAGTCCTGCGTCCGGTCGGCGGTGATCCGCAAGGCCTCACCGGGACCGTGCACGGCGAGCTGGCCGAGGTGGATCGGCCGCCGGTCGGTGCCGACCGTGCCGCGGCCGGCCAGCACGTACACCAGCGCGTTGAAGTCGGACCGCCAGGGCAGGCTCATCTCGGCGCCGGGCTGCAACGTGACGTGCGCGATGGTGATCGGCGTGTGCGTCGAGCCCGGACCCCGGTGCCCGGCGACCTCGCCGGCGATGACCCGGATCAGGCCGCCGCCGTCGGGCGTGGTCAGCAGCGCCGACTCCCGGCCGCGGATGTCCTGGTAGCGCGGCGCGCTCATCTTGGCGACCCGGGGCAGGTTGACCCAGAGCTGGAGGCCGTGGAACAGCCCGCCGCTCATCACCAGGTGCTCCGGCGGCGCCTCGATGTGAAGCAGGCCACTGCCTGCAGTCATCCACTGGGTGTCGCCGTCGGTGATGGTGCCGCCGCCACCCGTCGAGTCCTGGTGGTCCATGATCCCGTCGATCATGTAGGTCACCGTCTCGAAGCCGCGGTGCGGGTGCCAGGAGGTGCCCTTCGGCTCGCCCGGCGCGTAGTCGACCTCGCCCATCTGGTCGAGGTGGATGAACGGGTCCAGCTCGGTCATCGGCACGCCGGCGAAGGCCCGGCGGACCGGGAAGCCTTCGCCCTCGTACCCGCTGGGGGCGGTGGTGACCCGGCGGACCTGGCGGTATTCGGTGGCCTCGCCGAGCTCGGGCAGGCGGGGCAGGACGAGGACGTCGTCGACGGTGATCGCGGGCATCGCGGGACTCCTTACTTGTCGGCCGGGGTGGACGACGCGGTGCGGTCGGCGCGCAGGCGCCGGCCGAGCCGCTCGAAGACCCGGGTGAGGCAGGCGACCTCGGCGTCGTCGAGGTCGTCGATCAGGTGGGCGCGTACGGAGCGCAGGTGGTGCGGCGCGGCCTCGCGCAGGGCGAGCAGGCCGGCCGCGGTGAGCACTGCCTCGCTGCCGCGCCGGTCCGCCGGACACGCCTCCTTCGCGACCAGGCCGCGCTTGCGCATCGTGGTGATCTGGTAGGTCAGCCGGCTCGGTGAGAACACCAGCCGGTCGGCCAGCTCACCCATGCGCAGCCGCTGGCCGGGCGCCTCGGAGAGCAGCACCAGCACGTGGTAGTCGGCGAAGCTGAGGTCGCTGTCGGCGCGCAGGTCGTCCTCGAGCCGGGTGAACAGCCGCTGGCTCGACTCGATGTACGCGCGCCAGCAGGCCATCCGCTCCGCGTCCAGGCTCTCCGTCATGGCTGCGAGACTAGCACTATTTAAAATTTAAACAAGCCCCTCTGTCGCGCCCGGTTGGCCAGGCGCGGGTGAGTCTTTGAAACCTGAACGGGTGACCCCGGCTAGGGTCGGGGGATGGACGATCTCGACCTGCTCGACTGGCGGGAGCGGGTGGCCCGGCTCTACCTGTCCGACCTCGACCTGACCGGGTTCCGGGCCGCGCGCGACGAGCTGTTCCGCACCCATCCGAGCAGCCCGGTGCCGCCCGCCGACCGGCCCGGCTTCACCGGCCTGCGCTGGTACCCGCCCGACCCGTCGGCGGTGGTCGAGGCACCGCTGCGACCGGCCTCCGGTGAGCTGCGCATCGACACCGGCGGCCCGGACGGGGTGGTCGCGTACCGGCGGGTCGCGGTCGCCGGGACGCCGTGGGGACCGCTCACGCTGTGGTGGATCGAGGCGTACGGGGGCGGGCTGTTCCTGCCGCTGCGCGACGGCACCTGCGGCGACGGCTCGTACGGCGGGGGCCGGTACCTCACCGACACGGTCAAGGGCACCTTCGGGCGGGGCCTGACAGTGCTCCCCGGTGACCGGGTCCGCCTGGACGCCAACTACCTCTACAACCCCAGTTGCGCCTACGACGACAGGTGGGCCTGCCCGCTGGCACCGCCGGAGAACCGGGTGGACGTGCCGCTGCGTGCAGGGGAGCGGGCGTACCACTGACGCGGCGAGGGAGGACCCCGGCGGGGCCCTCCCTCGATGTCGCGTACCGCCGGTCAGCGGGCGGTGGCGCCGGTCGGTGTCAGGTGCATCCGGCTCAGCAGCTGCTGGGCCTGACCGGCCATCTCCGCGTCCACAGTCACCGCGTACTGCGCGGCCCGCAGTGAACTGGCCGACGTGAAGTCACGCTGCCCACCGCTCATGGCGTGCGCGACAGCGCCGAACACGGCACCCCAGATCGCGCCGATCACCAGCCCGACCAGGATCACCGCCAGCCAGTTGCCGGCGGTGAAGATGCCGAACAACAAGCCGATGAACAAACCGAACCAGGCGCCGGTGCCGGCCCCGAGCAGGGCCGCCCGGCCCGTGGTGAGCCGTCCCATCACGGTCTCCACGAGCGTGAGGTCCGTACCGACGATCGAGGTACGTTCCACCGGGAACCGGTTGTCGGCCAGATAGTCCACCACGCGCTGGGCGGACGGATAGTCCGGGTACGAGCCGATCGTGACGGTCGGCGCCCCGGCATGCGGGCCGTGCCCGTCCCCGCTCGGCGGCGTCGGGCGACCGCCCGGTCCGGACGGGAGGTTGTCGCTGCCCGGCATTCCGGGTTGCCAGGCCGCGGTCGGAGTCGAGGGTCTGGTCATGAGCATCCTCCTTCGTCAACCCGCCGCGTTCCCGGCGCCGGGCAGCGGTAACGCGCCGGGCCGGACCGATGTGGCGAGGCATGCCGGTGCCCCGGGCCGGGTAGCCACACCCGTGCCGACCCGACACATCAGCGAGCACGGCTTCCTCGCCGACGGGCGCAGCGCGGCGCTGGTCGACCGCGACGGCTCGGTCAACTGGTGGTGCCCGCCCCGGTTCGACGCGCCGTCGGTGTTCGGGCGCCTGCTCGACGAGGGCGCCGGGCACTGGAGCATCCGCCCCGAGGGCGCGGCCACCAGCAGCCGGTCCTACCTGGACGACACGCTGGTGCTGCGTACCGTCTTCACCACGGCGACCGGCACGGTCGCCGTCACCGACGCGCTGGCGCTGGAGCCCGGCGCGCGCGGTCACGACATCGGGATGCACTCGCCCCGGGTGCTCGCCCGGCTGGTCGAAGGGCTCACCGGCGAGGTGCCGATGCGCGTCGAGTACGCGCCGCGGTTCGAGTACGGCCGGGTCGGCGCCTACCTGACCGAACGCGACGGGGTGGTGGCCGCCACCGCCGGCGCCTGCCGGCTGGAGCTGCGCGCCGACGTTCCGCTGACAGTCGCCGAGGGGGCCGCCGCCGGGCGGTTCACCGCCCGCGCCGGCAGCACCCACCGCTTCACCCTCGGGTACGCCCCGACGTACGCCGGCGCCGCGCCCGCGCTGCCCGACGCCGCCGAGGTGGTGGCCGGGACGGTAGCCGGATGGCGGTCCTGGTCGGCGCTGCACGACTACCGGGGCGAGTACCGCGACGAGGTGCGGCGCAGCGCGCTCGCGGTGCAGGGCATGACGTACGCGCCCAGCGGCGCGGTCGTCGCGGCGGCCACCACCTCGGTGCCGGAGCGGCTCGGCGGCGACCGCAACTACGACTACCGCTACGTCTGGCTGCGCGACTTCAGCCTCACCCTCCAGGCGCTCTGGCGGGCGGCCTGCCCGGACGAGGCGGACCGGCAGTTCACCTGGGTGGCGCGGGCGATGGGCCGGATCGGCGACGAGCCGGTGCCGATCATGTACGGCGTCGAGGGGGAGCGGGACCTGACCGAGCACGACCTCGACCACCTGGCCGGGTACGAGCACAGCCGGCCGGTGCTCGTCGGCAACGACGCCTGGCGGCAGCGGCAGAACGACGTGCTGGGCGAGGTGCTCGACGCCGCCTGGCTGATGCGGTACTACCTCGACCCGATGTCACCCGAGGTCCGCGACCTGCTGCGTACGCTCGCCGACCAGGCCGAGCGCGGCTGGCACCGGCCCGACGCGGGGATGTGGGAGGGGCGCGGCCCGGAGCGGCACTACGTGTCGTCGAAGGTGGAGTGCTGGACCGCGCTGGACCGGGCGGTCCGGTTCGGCTCCCGCATCGGCGAGCCCGCCGACGTGGCGCGCTGGGCCGCCGCGCGCGACGAGATACGGGCGGCCGTGCTCACCCACGGCTGGAACGAGCGGGTCGGCGCGTACACCGGGGCGTTCGGGTCCGACGACCTGGACGCCTCGGTGCTGGTCATGCCGCTCGTCGGTTTCCTGCCGGCGCACGATCCGCGGATGCGCGCCACGATGGACGTGCTGGAGCGGCGGTTGTCCCGCGACGGGCTGCTGCGCCGCTGGGACGGCGACCCGGCCGGGTTCGTGATCTGCTCGTTCTGGCTGGCCGCCTGCCTGGCCGAGGCGGGGGAGCTGGACCGGGCCCGGCGGCTGTTCGAACGGCTCGCCGCCCGCACGAACGACCTCGGCCTGTACGCCGAGCAGATCGACCAGGACACCGGCGAGCAGGTCGGCAACTTCCCGCAGGCGTACTCACACATCGGCCTGATCATCGCCGCCGGCCGCATCACCGACGCCGCCGCCCGCGCCCCCGCCCCCACCTCCCACCGCAACCCCGCGCCCGCTTCGCGTCGATCATGAGGTTGACGCCGAAGTCGATCTCCCTGAGTGCCGCCAACTTCATGATCGACCCCGGGAACGGGGGGTGAGGGAGGATGAGGGGGTGGAACTCGTGATCATGGCGGACACGCATGTGCCCAAGCGGGCGCGGGATCTTCCGGCGGTGCTGTGGGCGGCCGTCGAGGCCGCGGACCTGGTGGTGCACGCGGGGGACTGGGTGGACGTGGCGCTGCTGGACGCGCTGGAGGAGCGGTCGCGCCGCCTGGTCGGCGTGTACGGCAACAACGACGGGCCGGAGCTGCGCGCCCGGCTGCCCGAGGTGGCCCGGGTCGAGCTGGACGGCCTGCGGGTCGCCGTGGTGCACGAGACCGGCCCGAAGACCCGCCGCGAGGAGCGCTGCGCCGCCGCGTACGGCGACTGCGACCTGCTCGTCTTCGGGCACTCGCACATCCCCTGGGACACCGTCGCCCCGGGTGGTCTGCGCCTGCTCAACCCCGGCTCACCCACCGACCGGCGGGCGCAGCCGTACGCCACCTACCTGACCGCCCGGGTGGCGGCGGGGCGGCTCGACCGGATCGAACTGCACCGCCTGCCCCCGCGCTGACCTCAGCGGCCCCGGCCGGTCTCCGCCTGGAGCTCGTCGATCCGCCGGGACGCCTCGGCCTTGGTCAGGCCCTCCGGCACCGGCTCGCCCGCCTCCTGGGCCAGGGTGTGCAGGTACGACTCCTGGGCGGCGGTGGGCGGCTCGTCGCCGGTGACCCAGTCGTCCGGGTCCTTGACGGCGGCGTCCGGATTCACGTTCCTGCCGTTGGTGTTGGCGCGGTCGGCCATGCTGATCACCTCTCCTCGAACAGGTGTACCACTACCCCCGGCCCGGCGGGTTCATGCCGCCCGCCGCCTACGATCAGCTGGTGACGGCGGAGCGGGCGGGCGTGGTGGTGGTCGGCGCGGGCATCGCCGGGGTGGCGTGCGCGACCGAGTTGGCGCGGGCCGGTGTCCCGGTGCGGGTACGCGAACGGGCCCGGGTCACCGGCGGGCGGATGGCCAGCAAGCGCTTCGACGGCCGCCCGGCCGACCTGGGCGCCGCGTACTTCACGGTGGACGATCCGGACTTCGCCGTCGTGGTGGACCGGTGGCGGGCCGCCGGGCTGGCGCGGGAGTGGACCGACACGCTCGTCGCGTACGGGCCGGGCGGGCGCGAGCAGGTCACCGGCCCGATGCGCTGGGCCGCCCCGCGCGGGCTGCGCTCACTCGTCGAGCAGCTCGCAGGCGACCTGCCGGTGACGCACGACCGGCTGGTGATGAGCGTCGAGCCCGGCCTCCGGGTGGACGGCGCCGAGGCCGAGGCGGTCGTGCTCGCCATGCCCGGCCCGCAGGCGGCGCTGCTGCTGGACCCGGCGCTGGCCGAGGCGACCCGGGCGGTGGCCGCGCAACGCTGGTCGCCGGCGCTGAGCGGGGTGCTGCACTTCCCGGCCCGCCGCTGGACGGACTTCCGCGGGGCGTTCGTCAACGGCCACCCCGTACTCAGCCTGGTCTGCGACGACGGCGACCGCCGTGGTGACGGCGCGCCGGTGCTCGTCGCGCACACCACAGCCGAGTTCGCCGCCGGGCACCTGCTCCAGCCCACAGCCGCCCGCCCGGCGATCGAGCAGGCGGTCCGCGACCTGCTCGGACTGCCCGAGCCGGCGGTGTCGGCCCACGTGCACCGCTGGACGTACGCGTCCCCGACCGCGTACGCCGGGAGCGCCACGTTCCACCTGGACGACGACGGCATCGGCCTGGCCGGTGACGCGTTCGGCCGCCCGCGCGTGCAGACCGCCTGGCGCTCCGGACGGGACCTGGGCCGCGCGCTCGCCGCCCGGCTGGGCTGACAGCCCTCGGCCCGGGCCGGTCAGCCGGTGGCGCCCACCGGTTGCGCCGCCGACCCGGCCCGCGTGTCCTCGCCGGTGCGTTCGCCCTCCCGGTCCAGCAACTGCATGACCGGTGTCGCGGCGATCCCGTGCGCCACCACCGACACCACCACCACGAGACCGACTGTGGCCCAGACCAGATCCGCCTGCGGGAAGTCGGTCTTGCTGGTGGCGTACGCCAGGTAGTAGAACGAGCCGACGCCGCGGATGCCGAACAGCGAGATCACCCAGTGCTCGGCCGGTCTGCCCGGCGCCCCGCGCAGCGACAGCCACCCGGCCAGCGGCCGGATCACCAGCACCAGCGCCAGCCCGGCCAGTGCCGCCGGCCAGGTCAGCGGCGCGAGCAGCCCGCCGATCACCGCGCCGCCGAACAGCAGCAGCAACAGCACCGTGAGCAGCCGCTCCACCTGCTCGGCGAAGTCGTGCAGCACGGAATGGAACTCGTGCGTACGCTCGGCGGCCCGGATCGCGCGGGCGGCCACGAACACGGCCAGGAAGCCGTACCCGCCGATCACCTCGACCAGCCCGTACGCGAGGAACGTCGCGGCCAGCGCGAGGAAGCCCTCGGAGTGCCGGGCCAGCCGCAGCTTGCTCGGGGCACGGAAGAACAGCTTGCCGAGCAGCCAGCCGACGAGCAGCCCGCCGCCCACCCCGGCGGCGAGCTTGTAGAACACGTCCACCGCGAACCACTCGGCGAGCCAGCCGGACGGCGCGAGCCCGGTGGTGGCGATCGCGATGGCCGCGTACACGAACGGGAAGGCGAGCCCGTCGTTCAGGCCCGCCTCCGAGGTGAGCGCGAAGCGCACCTCGTCCTCCGAGTCCTCCACATCGGTCGGTTCGCCCACCTGCACGTCGGAGGCGAGCACCGGGTCGGTGGGCGCGAGCGCCGCGCCGAGCAGCAGCGCCGCGGCCGGCACCAGACCGGCCCACCACCAGCCGAGCAGCGCCACCGCGGCGATGCACAGCGGCATGGCGATCGCCAGCAGCCGCCACGTCGACGACCAGCGGGCCCAGCTCAGCGGACGGTCGATCTTCAGGCCGGCGCCCATCAGCGCGACGATCACCCCGACCTCGGTGAGGTGGGTGGTCAGTTCCGGCCAGCGCAGCGGGTCCGGTGTGGGCAGACCGGTGGGCAGCACGAACACGAGCATGCCGAGCCCGAGGAACGCGATCGGCATTGACAGCGGCCGCCGCTCCAGCACCCGGGGCAGCACCCCGGCCAGCAGCGCACCGACGCCCAGCAGAGCGAACGCGACATCGACCGGTTCCACGACACCACCCTTCCGACGCCCGGCGGCCGGGCGGTGGAGTCCAGCAGTGCCCCGAAGCGGGTCCGGTTAAGCGTGCGCGTGCCCGCCGGTTGACCGCCGGTCAGCCGAGCGTGCCGATGGCGCTGTCCGGCAGGGCGTGCAGCAGCGCCGCCGGGTCGTCGTAGACCGCCACCGCGCCCGCGCCGGCCAGCTCCGCCCGGCCGGTGCCGCCGCAGGTCAGGCCGATGCACGGGATGTCCAGCTTGCCGGCGGCTGCCACGTCCCAGACCGAGTCGCCGACGAACACCACCCGCTCGGCGGTCAGCCCCGACTGGTCCAGCGCGGCGACCAGGATGTCCGGCGCCGGCTTGCTCTCCTGCGCGTCGGCCGACGAGGTGACCGAGTCGATCACGTCGTCCGCGTCCAGCGCGGCCCGCAGCGCTGTCACCTCGTGCTCGGCGGCCGAGGTCGCCAGCACCACCCGCAGCCCGCGCTCGGCGCAGGCGCGCAGCAGTTCCCGGGCACCGGGCAGCGGCGCCAGCCGCTCCCAGTACTCCGCGTACAGCGCGTCGTGCGCGTCGCGCAGCCGGCCGTCGGCGTCCCGGTCCCGCTCGGCGCCGAGCAGGTGGTCGAGCAGCTTGTCCGAGCCCATGCCGATGGACCTGTGGATCCGCGCCATCGGCACCCGGTGGTCGGCCTGGCGCAGCGCCTCCCACCAGCTCACCGTGTGCAGGTACGTCGTGTCGACCAGGGTGCCGTCCACGTCGAACAGGACACCGCGTCGCTTGTCGTCGGCCATGTCCGGCTCCTACCCGGCCGGGGCGTCGCCGACGCGCGGCTCACCCGCCGGAATGAGGATCTCGAACCAGACCGTCGAGCCGCGTACGGTCGGGTCGGTGCCCCAGGCGTCGCTCAGCTCCTCGATCAGGCCGAGCCCGCGGCCGCGGCTGCTGAGCGTGTCGGTCTGCGCCCGGGTGACCTGACCCCGGGTGCCCGAGTCGGCAACCGACACCAGCAGCCGCTCGGCGGACAGGTCGACCTCGACCCGGGCGGCGGTGCCGGCGTGCAGCAGCGCGTTGGTGGTCAGCTCGCTCGTGCACAGCACCGCCGCGCCGATCACCGCCTCCGGCACCCGCCACTCGCCGAGCTGCGCGGTCATCCAGTGCCGGACCCGGCTCGGCGCGGTCGGCTCGGCCGGCACCTCCATGCTCGCCGACCGGCTGGGGCGCACTGCGTACTCGACGGCGAGCACCGCCACGTCGTCCTCGGTGGCGCCCGGCACCGACGCGGTCGCCACCGCGCACAGCGCGCGCGGATCGCCGCCGGCCGCCCCGGTCACCGCCGCGCCCAGCCCGGCCATCCCGGCGGCCAGGTCCTGCCAGCGCCGCTCCACCACGCCGTCGCTGTAGAGCAGCAGCGTGTCGCCGGGGCGGAACGGCACGGTGGCGGTACGCGCCCGCCCTCCCAGGCCCAGCGGAGGAGCGGGCGGCACGTCGACGAACTCGGCCACCGCCGCGCCGGGTCCGGCGCGCCGGATCAGCGGCGCGGGATGACCGGCGCTGGCGAGCGTGACCAGCTCCCGGTCCGCCTCGACCACGCCGAAGACCACTGTCACGAACAGCTCCTGGGTGCCGCCCTCGACGCCGAGGCTGGCGACCAGCCGGTCCAGCCCGTCGAGCACCGCGTCCGGCCGGGAGTCGACCAGGGCGAGCGCGCGCAGCGCGGCGCGTACCTGGCCCATCCGGGCGGCGGCCTGCACGTCGTGCCCGGCCACGTCGCCCAGCACCACGCCCAGCGCGCCGGTCGGCAGCAGGAACGCGTCGTAGAAGTCGCCGCCGGCCGCGTTGCCGTCCACGCCCGGGTCGTAGCGGGCGGCGATGCGCAGCCGGGGCAGGTCCGGGAGCCGTTCCGGCAGCATGCTGCGTTGCAGCATCTGGGCGGTGCCGTGCTGGGTCTCGAAGCGGCGGGCCCGCTCGGCGGCCTGGCCGACCAGCTCCGAGGAGGCGGTCAGCAGCGCCCGTTCGGCGGGGGACCAGGGGCGCGGCGTCCGGTAGCCCACTGTCAGCGAGCCCCGGACCACCGTGGTACGCAGCGGCAGCGCCGCCAGCGCGCGGATCTTCTCGTCGTGCCGGTCCGCCGCGACGCCGCGCAGCGGCTGCCCGTCGGCGGTGAACGAGGCCACGCCGCTGCGCGCGGTCACCACCGCGGGCAGCGGTGACTCGGCGGACATCCGGCGCCACAGCGGGGGCAGCCGCTCGTCGGCCTCGTCGAGCAGTTCGCCGCGGATGCGGCGGACCAGCCGCCACGCGCTGCCCTCGTCCACCGCGAACGACACCCGGTCGGCGTCGAAGGAGTGCAGGCAGTAGCGCAGCGTCACCCGGGCCACGTCGTCGAGCGTGAGCGTGCCGGCCAGTGCCGCCGCGAAGTCGCTCAGGCTCTGCAACTGCTGGGTCAGCTGGGTGGTCTGCGCCGAGACGGTCAGCACGCCGACGATGCGGCCGGTGGAGTCGCGTACCGGGCAGTGGCCCCGGGTGAACACGGCCGGCTCGGCCGGGCCCTGCCGGTCGGCCGGTAGCACCGCCTCCCGTTGCAGGAACGGCTCGCCGTGCCGGTAGACCCGTTCCAGCGCCTCGCCGGCGCTCGGGTCGCGCCACACCTCGGCGAACGCCTCGGCCGCCGGCCGGCCCAGCGCGTCCGGGTGCCGGTCGCCGATCAGCTCGGCGTACCCGTCGTTGTAGAAGACCACCAGGTCGTCACCGAGGAGCAGGGCCATCGGTACGGGGGAGGCGAGCACCACGTCCGTCACGGCGCGTACCGCGGGATCCCAGGTGTGGGGAGCGCCCAGCGACGTGCCGGCCCACGGGTGGGCGGTCCCGGCCGCCTGCCCGCCGACGACGGGATCGGTGGGCGCTCCCGGTGCGGGGGCGGACGGTGTGGGAACCCGACCGACGGTGCCTGGCATGACCGCAGCCTAACCGGAGCGTGGCCGGGTGGTTCCGATCATGCGTCCGTGGCGGGTGCGGGTGCCGGGCGGCGCGGATGTTCGGGCAGGTCAGACCGGTTCGGCAGGGCATGTCGGGAAATTGCCCCGGTCCGGCTCGGCGTGCTGCCCAGGTCACCGGGTATGCGGGCGGCGCAGTTCACGCGACAGGAGGGACATCATGCCGAAAACCCTCGCGGTCGGACAGGTCGACATCAGTGCGGCCTGGACCGACTTCTGGAGGTCGGTGCTGCTCTTCGTACCGCGGGCGATCGCGTTCATCGCGATCCTCGTCGTGGGTTGGCTCATCGCCCGAGCCGTCCTCAAAATCGTGGACGCGGCACTGGAACGGGTGGGATTCGACCGCGCCGTCGAACGCGGCGGCGTCAAACGCGCCCTGGAACGCACCAAGTACGACGCCAGCGACATCCT
Organism: Micromonospora globosa; assembly: GCF_000717585.1. Lineage (NCBI taxonomy): Bacteria > Bacillati > Actinomycetota > Actinomycetes > Micromonosporales > Micromonosporaceae > Micromonospora > Micromonospora globosa. Next base: position 42,885 of record NZ_JNZR01000007.1, on the reverse strand, counting down.
GGCCAAACTGGCCTACTACGCGGTCCTGCTGTTCACCCTGCAGTTCGCCTTCGGGGTGTGGGGACCGAACGCGATCAGCGACCTGATCCGCGGGGTGGTGTCCTGGCTGCCGCGGGCCTTCGTGGCGATCGTGATCGTGGTGATCGCCGCCGCCATCGCCAACGCCGTCCGGGACCTGGTCTCCGGCGCGCTGGGTGGGCTCTCGTACGGCCGGGTGCTGGCCGACGTGACGGCGATCTTCATCCTGGCGCTCGGCATCATCGCCGCGCTGAACCAGGTGGGCATCGCCACCACGGTGACCACACCGGTGCTCGTGGCGTTCCTCGCCACCGTGGCCGGCATCCTGATCGTCGGTGTCGGTGGTGGTCTGGTCAAGCCGATGCAGGACCGCTGGGACGGCTGGCTGCACCGGGCCGCCGAGGAGTCCCGGGCGATCCGGCAGCAGCGGCAGGCGCAGCAGGCCGGCCGTGGCGACTACGAGCGGCGGATGGCCGACCGGGGCGGGCAACCGGCACCGGCGGCGCAGCAGTCGTCCATGTCGGGCGCGGGCACGTACCGCTCCGGCGAGGCAGGGGACGAGACACAGCAGTTCCGCCGGCCGAACGGCTGACGGCAACGGGTGACGGGGTGTCCGCGGGGCGATCGCGGGCGCCCCGTAGCCGTGTCCGGGTCAGGCCAGGTGGCGCGGGTCCAGCCCGCGGGCCAGCAGGCACACCGCGAGCAGGCGGGTGAGCGTCCAGTCCGGCTCGGACCAGTCCACCGGCTCGGCCGGCGGCGTCCAGCCGTACTCGGCCGCCGCGTCGCGCAGCCCTTCGACGTACCCGGCGAGCGCCGCCACCGTCAGTGGCCGGCGGTCGCCGTCGAGGCTGTCGCGTACCCCGGCGGCGTGCTGGTCGACCTCGGCGAGCAGCCCGGGGTTCGCGTGGGCCGCGGCGAGGCCGGCGGTGCCGACGGTGGCGGTCAGCGAGGTGAGGGTCGTCCGCGCGGCCACGGCCGCGGAGCGGCGGGTCGCGACCCGGTTGTTCGGCACGCGCATGGTGTCCGAGGCTAACGCCGCCCGCCGCGGGCCGGCCTCGGCCGAGCGGGGGATGCCCGGGTCGTCCGGGGGAGCCGTCTCGTCGTCCGGCGGGATTGAGTCGCCCGTGCGGGGGCAGAAGTCCGGTACGCAGACCACGCGACCGGGGTCACGGAGGGACACGATGGGACAGCGGGCCGACGGACCGGACCGGGCACACCGGCGCCCGGAGGGAGTGAGTGACGCCACGGTCGAGGCGCTGGGCAAGCTCAGCGAGGCCCTGGAGTGCGTCGAGCGGGCCCGCGGCCACCTGTACGAGCTGCACCAGCTCATCGGCCACGCCGACCTGATGCTCGACGACGCGGTGGAGATGTTCCGCGCCGCCGGTCACCCGGCGCTCGCCGAGCGGATCGACAGGGAACTGCTCGGCCGCAACGTCATCGCCGGGCGGTGGACGTTCCAGATCGTCGAGGACTTCGACGACGGGTACTACGCGCTCTTCCGGGAGCTGGACCGGCAGGCCCGCGACGAACTGGTCGAGGGCCGGCGGCACCTCTACGAGGCGGAGATGAAGGAGCGCCGCCGCAGCCGCGGGATGCCGGGGCACGAGGCGCGCCCCGGCACGCGCTGACTCAGTCGGAGGAGCGGGCGTCGGCCGGGCGGCGGCGGGCGCCGTCGTCGGCGATGATCACGGTCGCGACCATCAGCGCCACCACCAGGCTGAACAGCCAGGAGCTGTCCTCGGTGAACCGGGCGGAGACCGGAGCCTGGAGCGCGGCGAGCAGGAAGCCCAGCCACGCGAGCTTGCGCTGACGGTTGGAGAGGAAACCGGAGCCCTGTTGCATCCCGAAAGTCTTGCGCGCATCAGGGGGAGTGCCGTCAGCCGTTCGGCCGATTCTAGATGGGCTGTCCGTTTTCCCGGCCGTCCGTACCGCACTTTTTGTCGTTTCGGCCGAGCATGAATCCGGCGGCTGCGGGCATCGGCACGGGTGCCGCAGCCGCCGGCGGATCACATGCTGTCGGGGCCGGTCCGCCCGATCGTCGACGGCCGGTAGGCCCGGTCCGCATCGGTCATCTCACGCCGCTCGGCCTCCGGGCCGGCGCCCCGGTCCACCGCCTCCGGGCCGTGCCCGAACGCGGCCTCCTCGCCGGCGTCGTTGGCGGTGACGTCGTCGCCCTGGCCGTCCGTGGCCGACCGGGCGATGGCCTGGTCCAGCTCGTGCAGGGGAGTGCGGTCCTCGTCGCGCCACACGTGGCGGTCGTTGTCGGTCATTCCCCTGCGGTACCCGGACCGGATGATCGCAAACGGCCGGACACGGCGATGGCCGCCGGCACCGCCGGCGGCCATCGAAACTCGGGTACGGGGGAGGTGGCTCAGGGGGTGGGGCGGTCGACAGCGCCGCGCCAGGCGCCGGTCTCCTGACCGCGCCGCTCGATGAACTGCTTGAACCGCTCCAGGTCGCCCTTGGCGCGCCGGTCGACCACGCCCAGCTTGTCGCCGGCCTGCTCGACCACGCCGTGCGGCTCGAACTCCATCTGGAGCGTGACCCGGGTGTGCCCCTCGTCGAGGCGGTGGAAGGTCACCACGCCCGCCTGCTGGGTGCCCCCGGTGGAGCGCCAGGCCACCCGCTCGTCCGGCAGCTGCTCGGTGATCTCGGCGTCGAACTCGCGCTTCACGCCCGCGATCTCGACGGTCCAGTGGGTCATCGTGTCGGAGAGCTGCCGCACCTCCTGCACGCCGTCCATGAAGTGCGGGAACTCCTCGAACTGGGTCCACTGGTCGTACGCGGTCCGGATCGGGACGTCCACGTCCACGTGCTCGGTAACGCCACTCATGTCGGGGTTCCTCCTCTTCCGCCGGTGTGTGTCTCGTACGGGCCGTGGGCCGGCCCGCTCACCAGCGCGTCGTCTCGTTCCTGTGCCCGAGTGCGGCCCACACCTCGGAGATCGTCTGGTAGTGGGCGCCCGCGGGCAGGGTCTCCAGGGCGGCGACGATGTCCGTCGGCGCCTCGTTCTCCCGCGCGTTTGCCAGCAGCGCCTCCCGGTCACCGGGCAGGGCGGTCATGGTGATGAACCGTCCCAGCCGGCTGCGCGCCTCGACGTCCTCGGAGCTCATGCCCTGCGGCGTGCCGCTGCGCAGCTCCCCGGCGGGCGCCGTGGTGGCCTCCGGCTGGTCCTCGCCGGCCGGCTCGGGGATCCGGAACTCCTCGGCCCGCGAACCGCCGGTCCCGGTGCTCTGGACGAGACCGCTGACCTCGCTGCTCATCTGGTCGTCGACCCTGGGCGAGTGCTTGCTGCTGCCACGTTCCATGCCTTGGGAGATGCCCCGGGGGATCGCCGGTAAACCGGCGCGGGCCGGGAGAGCCGGTCATCCGGGCGGCAACCGATCGGCCGTCTTCTCCCCGTCCGCCTTCTCGTCGTCGGCCGGGGAGCGCGGCGGCAGCACCGGGTCGTCCGGCTCCTCGACCCCCGCCTGCATCGCCCGCCCGCGTTGCAGCTCGGCGTTCACCTGCACGCCGAGCATCAGCGCGCAGTTGGACAGGTAGAGCCACACCAGGAACGCGATGACCGCGCCGAGACTGCCGTACGTGACGTCGTACGAGCCGAAGTTCGCCACGTACAGGCCGAAGCCGAAGGAGGCGAGCACCCAGGCCACGAGCGCCAGCGCGCCGCCCGGGGTGAGCCAGCGGAACCGCGGCTGGCGGACGTTCGGCGCGATCCAGAACAGCAGCGACAGCAGCGTCATCGCGACCACGGCGAGCAGCGGCCACTTCGCCACCGACCACGTGGTGCGGGCCACCGCCCCGGCGTGCAGCAGGTCACCCACCGCGTCGGTGACCGGGCCGCTGACGATCAGCCCGGTGGCCACCACCGCCAGCAGCACGATCGTCACCGCGGCCATGCCGATCTGCAACGGGCGCAGCCGGTAGAACGGCCGTCCCTCCCGTACCCCGTAGATCGCGTTGGAGGCGCGGGTGAACGCGCCGATGAACCCGGACGCGGACCAGAGGGCGCCGAGCAGACCGAAGCTGAGCAGCACCTTCGCCGAGCCCTGCTGCTCGACCACGTTGCGCACCACGCCCACGAACGCGTCGTTGCCGACCACCGAGCCGGCGCCGATCTCCCGGGCCAGGTCGATCACGGTGTCGACGGTGCGCGGGCCGTCGGAGACCAGGCCGACCAGCGCGACCACCACGATCGTGGACGGGAACAGGGCCAGCACGCCGTAGTAGGTGAGCGCCGCGGCCCAGTCCGCGCAGTTGTCAGTGACGAAGCCCTTGCCGCTGCGTACCAGCACGCCGCGCCAGGTGCGCCAGTTGAGCTGGCGGATCCGGCGGGGGAGACGGGACCGCGTCCGGCCGTCGACCGTCTGTGGTGTCGTCACGGTCATGTCCGCCTCCTCCAGGCTCCGCCACCGGGCGTGGCCGGGCGGTACCCCCGGGGGGAAATCGACAAACGGGGTGCCGGTTTGCCCGCCGGGCGGGAGGGAACCACACCAGACACCCGATCGAGACTCCAGGAGGAGGACGAGATGCCCGGGCGCGAGGTACTGCCCAGCACGCTGCGGCGCTCCCCGGCGAAGGCGCAGCGGACCTGGGAGAAGACGCACGACTCGGCGGTCGAGACGTACGGCGAGGGGGAGCGGGCGCACCGCACCGCCTTCGCCGCGGTCAAGCACGAGTTCGAGAAGGTGGGCGACCACTGGGAGCCCAAGGGCCGCAAGGGGCCCAGCGACAAGCAGGCCGAAGGCGGCGGCCCGGCCCGGCGCGCGCCGACGGCCGGCGGGGTGGACGCCAACGCCACCAAGGACCACCTCATGGAGGTGGCGAAGAAACTGGACGTGCGTGGCCGGTCCCGGATGACCAAGCCGGAACTGGTCACGGCGATCGAGAAGGCCAACAACAACGCGACCCGCAAGGCCCGCGGGGGTCGCTGACCCCTGGGGGTACGCGTCGAGCCCGGGACCGAGGCGGTCCCGGGCTCGCTCTGTGCCGTCTCACCAGTGGCCGCCGCCCGGCGCCTCCAGGTGCACCGCCTTGACGGTGCTGAACTCGTCCAGCAGCTCCGGGCCGTACCCGAAGCCCTGGCCACTGCCCCGGCGCGGCTGGGCCGCGCCACCCGGCGCCCCGCCGAACACCGAATTGATCTTCACGGTGCCGACCGGCAGTTCCCGCCAGGCGCGCTGGGCGTGGCTCATCGAGCCGGTCAGCACTGTGGCGGCCAGCCCGTACGGGGAGTCGGCCGCGCAGCGCAGCCCCTCGCTGAACGAGTCGACCACCACCACCGGGGCTACCGGCCCGAACGTCTCCTCCCGGACCAGCGCCATGTCGTGGCGGCAGCCCTCGACCACGGTGGCCGGGTAGAACGCGCCCGGTCCGTCCGGCAGCACACCGCCGGCGCGTACCCGGGCACCGTCGGCGAGCGCGGCGGTCACCTGCCCGTGCACGTGGTCCCGGTGCCGCCGGTCCACGAGCGGCGCGAGCTGTGTGCCCGGGTCACGGCCGGGGCCCACTGTGAGCGCCTCGGCGCGCGCCACGAGCGCGTCCAGGAAGCCCTCGGCGACGTCGCGGTGCACGTAGATCCGCTCCACCGCCACGCAGATCTGACCGGCGTTGGCGAAGCAGCCGAGCGCCGCCTGTTCGGCCGCCCAGATCGGGTCGACGTCCGCGTCCACCACGAGCGGATCGCTGCCGCCGTTCTCCAGCAGCACCTTCGCCCCGGTACGCGCGCCCGCGGCGGCGATCACCCGGCCGGTCGCAGTGGAACCGACGTGCGCGATGACGTCCAGCTCCTGCCCGGCCAGCGCGGCGCCCACCTCGCCGCCGCCGGTGATCAGCGACAGCACCCCGGCCGGCAACGCCGAGTCCAGCGCGCGGGCGAGCAGCCAGCCGGTGGCAGGGGTCCGCTCGCTCGGCTTGTAGACCACCACGTTGCCGGTGACCAGCGCCGCGCCGAGCAGGCCGCAGGACACCGCCACCGGGTCGTTCCACGGGGTGATCGCGGCGACCACGCCGCGCGGCTCGGGAGCCATGAAGTCCAGCGCGCCGTGCGCGCCGTGCAGCGTCCGGCCGCCCCGTAGCGGGGCCAGTTCGGCGTACTGTCGCAGCGTGCCGACGCCCGCCGCCACCCCGCCCCGCGCGTCGTCGAGCGGCTTGCCCATCTCCGCCGTGGTCGCCTCGGCCAACTCGTCGGCCGCCGCCTCGACGGCGTCCGCCGCCCGGTGCAGCGCCGCGGCCCGGTCCGCGGGCGCGGTCGCGGCCCACTCCGCCGCCACGCCCCGGGCCGCCTCCACCGCCTTGGCCACCTCGTCGGCCGTCGCGACCGGCGTCCGCGTCACCGGCGACCCGTCCGCCGGATCGTGGACGACCAGCTCGCCGCCCTCGCCGCCGGCGCCCCACACTCCACCAATGAGCTGCGCAACCGTGTACATGCGGCCGTGCTTGCCCCGGCATGGGCTGGGCAAACGCGTTTCGCCCGGTGACCGGCCGGGTAGGCGGATCGGATGACCTCCACCGCAGACGCCGTCGTCATCGGGGCCGGGCACAACGGGCTGGTGGCCGCGAACCTGCTGGTGGACGCCGGCTGGGACGTCGAGGTCCTGGAGGCCACCGAGGCGCCCGGCGGGGCCGTCCGCTCCGCGTACGTGACCGCGCCCGGTTACCTCAGCGACCTCTACAGCTCCTTCTATCCGCTCGGCTACGCCTCCCCGGTGCTCGACGGGCTGGGCCTGGAACGGCACGGCCTGTCCTGGACGCACGCGCCGGACGTGCTGGCGCACCTGCTCCCGGACGGCCGGGCCGCAGTGGTCAACCGCGATCTGGACGCCACCGCCGCCTCGCTGGAGGCGTTCGCGCCCGGCGACGGGGAGCGCTGGCGGCACGCGTACGCCGACTGGTGCCAGGTCTCCGAGCCGATGTTGCAGACGATCACCACCCCGTTCCCGCCGGTACGCGGCGGGCTGGGCCTGCTGCGGCAGCTCCGGGTCGGCGGCGCGCTCCGGCTCGCCCGCCGCCTCGTGCTCCCGGTCCGCAAGCTCGGCGCGGAGCTGTTCGAGGGCGAGGGCGGCACTGTGCTGCTGGCCGGATGCGCCCTGCACACCGACCTGTCCCCGGAGGAGGCCGGCTCCGGCGTGTACGGCTGGCTGCTCGCCATGCTCGGCCAGCAGGTGGGCTGGCCGGTGCCGGTGGGCGGCGCCCAGAAGATCACCGACGCGCTGGTGGCGCGGCTGGTCGAGCGGGGCGGGCGGATCACGTACGGCGCCCGGGTCGAGCGGGTGCTCACCGCCCGGGGCCGGGCGATGGGCGTACGCACCGCCGGCGGCACCGACTGGCGGGCCCGGCGCGCGGTGCTCGCCGACGTACCAGCGCCTGCGCTCTTCCTCGACCTGGTCGGCGCGGCGGCGCTGCCGCCCCGGATGGTCGAGGACCTGGCGCACTTCAAGTGGGACGGCTCCACCCTCAAGGTCGACTGGGCGCTGTCCGCGCCGGTGCCGTGGAAGAACCGCGACCTGGCCGGCGCCGGCACCGTGCACCTGGGCGCCGACCTCGACGGCCTCACCACGTACGCGGCCGAGCTGGCCCGCGGCGAGCTGCCACGGGATCCGTTCCTGCTGGTGGGACAGATGTCGGTGGCCGACCCGAGTCACTCACCGCCCGGCACCGAGTCGCTCTGGTCCTACACCCACCTGCCGTTCCGCCGGAACTGGCGGGCCGAGGAGGTGGCGGGGCACGTGGAGCGGATGGAGGAGGTGCTGGAGGCGGCGGCGCCGGGTTTCCGGGCGTCGATCGTCGGGCGCCACGTGGCCGGCCCGGCCGACCTGGAGGCCGCCGAGCCGAGCCTGGTCGGGGGAGCGCTGGGCGGCGGCACTGCCGCGGCGTACCAGCAGTTGTTCCTGCGGCCGATCCCCGGGCTGGGCCGGGCCGACACCCCGGTCGACCGGCTCTACCTGGCCAGCGCCTCCGCCCACCCGGGCGGCGGTGTCCACGGCGCGCCGGGGGCGAACGCGGCGCGGGCCGCGCTGGCCCGCGACCGGGCCGTCACCGGCGCGGTGTACGCCCGGACGATCGCCGCCGCCCACCGCACCGTCTACCGCTGACCCGACCGCGCCTCCACCCGGATGCAGCCATAGATCTTGGTACGGAAGTGCCCCTGTGGGGGCCGTTTCCTACCAAGATCTGCGAGCTGTTCGCGACGAGGCGCTCAAAGCGGTGTCGGCTGACCGCCAACTGCGCCGACTGCTGATCGCCGCCGCGCAATCGACGGCTGACGGCCGTTCACGGTGCGTCACGCTGAGTATTCGGCGCTGCCCCGGCGGTATCAACGCACCACCGCCTTTGCTCTGCACCCGCATACGCATCGGTCACGCACCGTGTCCGCAGCGGGCGCCCGGCGAAACGGCCCCCCGGAAAGCACCCCTGCTCAGGACGGTGCTGCGCCGATGGCTGCAGAGCAAAGGCGCCGACAGGAAAAGTGGCGGGACGACCGCGCCCTCACGCACGGTGACAATGACGCAGCGTGAGGGCGCGGTGGACGTGCGGGAGAGCGGGTCAGGAGTCCAGGTTGCGGTGCCGGCTGCGCAGCTTGAACGGCATCAGCGCGCTCTCGATCTTCGTGGCGGTGGTCATCTTCGAGTCGCCGTCGCGGCGCTCCTCGAAGCGGATCGGCACCTCCAGGATCGTGTGGCCCAGCTTGGTGGCGAGGTAGTGCATCTCCACCTGGAAGCTGTAGCCGTTGGACTGCACCCGGTCCAGCCCGATCGCGCGCAGCGCATCCGCCCGCCAGATCTTGAAGCCGGCGGTCAGGTCGCGGATGCGTACCCGCAGCAGCGTGTGCACGTACAGGTTCGCCCAGCCGCTGAGCGCGCGCCGGTACAGCGGCCAGTTCTCGTCCAGCTCACCGCCGGGCACGTAGCGCGAGCCGATGACCACCGAAGCCTGGGTGGACAGCAGCGCGCCGAGCATGCCGGGCAGCGCCTCCGGCGGGTGCGACAGGTCGGCGTCCATCTGCGCGACGAAGTCCGCGCCGTCGTCGAGCGCCCGGCCGATGCCGTCCACGTACGCCCGGCCGAGACCCTCCTTGCCCGGGCGGTGCAGCACCGTCACCCGGTCCGGGTGCTCGATGGCCAGCTTGTCGGCGACCTCGCCGGTACCGTCCGGGGAGTTGTCGTCGGCGACCAGCACCTTCAGCCCCGGCAGCGGCAGCGCGAGGAGGCGCTCGACCAGCACCGGGAGGTTGCCCGCCTCGTTGTAGGTCGGAACGACGACGGTCAGGCGCGCATCCCCCCACGGGGAGGGTAACTGCACGGGTTCGATCATCACGGACATCCTCGGTCAGCCGACAGGTTCACCTGAGAGGGTAGCCAGTCCCTCGCGCGGCAGCCGCACAGACGCCCCGCCACCGATCGATCACCGCTCCGGCTTCTGCCTCGTCGCGATGTCGGACAGCCGGGCCAGCGTCTCCCGGTTGCGAAGATGCAGCACCAGGTCGTTGAGCTTGGTCCGGACCCACCGCAGCGGTCCGGCGGCGAAGTCCTCGCCGATCGTCACCCGGGTCCTGCCGTCGTCCAGCGGCTCCAGGGCGAACGCCACGATCGCCTCCCCGGCCGGCCACAGCCCGGCGCGCAGCACCAGCCGGTGCGGCGACTGGCACTCCAGCACCGTCGACTTGTCCTGGAGCGAGAACGGCCACGGCCCGGCCCGGTGGTGCAGCCGGCTGCCGACGCGCGGCCACGTGTCGTCCACGTCCCGTACGTGCGCGGTGCCCACCACCCAGTCGCTGTACGTCCACCCGTCCGCGAGCACCTCGAAGACCTGCTCCGGGGGCGCGTCGATCACCTTCTCCACAACCGCCATCACCGAGCGGTACCCCGGCACGGGCCGTCGCTAACGGCGATCCGGGTTAGCTTCTCCGGGGCGGCGGGTATCGCCGGACCGGGCCGGTCGTGGCAGGCGTGCACCCGGCTGTGCGGCACCGGCGGGGCGGCCTGGCGCCGACGTCGACGTTTACTCCTCGGGGCCTCGGGAACCCGCCGCCCGTGCGACGGGACCACGAGCGGGATCAGTGCAGGTCAGCCCGGGTTGACCCGGGTGCTGACCGGTTCCCGTCCGGCCTGTACGACGCGGTCCTGCTGGACCGGGACGGCACGCTGGTGGAGGATGTGCCGTACAACGGCGACCCGGAGAAGGTCCGGCCGGTGCCGGGCGCCCGGGAGGCGCTGGACCGGTTGCGGGCGGCCGGGTTGCGGCTGGCGGTGGTCACCAACCAGTCCGGCCTGGCCCGGGGCTGCTTCACGGCGCACGACCTGCGTCTGGTCAACGCCCGGGTGGAGGAACTGCTCGGGCCCTTCGACCACTGGGCGATCTGCCCGCACGCCGAGGCCGACGGGTGCGTCTGCCGCAAGCCCGCGCCCGGCCTCGTGCACGAGGCCGCGGCCGCGCTCGGGACCACGCCGACCCGCTGCGTGGTGATCGGGGACATCGGCGCGGACACGGCAGCCGCCGCCGCGGCCGGCGCCGCGGCGATCATGGTGCCCACGCCCGCCACCCGGGCCGCCGAGGTGGCTGCCGCGCCCACTGTCGCGGCCGACCTGCCGGACGCGGTGGGCATCGTGCTGGCCCGGATGCGCCTGACGGCCGCGCCGCAGCCCGCGCGCCGGTCACGCCGGGACACGGTGCTGGTGGTGCGCAGCGACGCGGCGGGCGACGTGCTGGTGACCGGTCCGGGCATCCGGGCGGTCGCGGCCGGCGCGCAGCGGGTGGTGCTGCTGTGCGGGCCACGCGGCCGGGCCGCCGCCGAACTGCTCCCAGGCGTGGACGAGATCATCGAGGCGCCGCTGCCGTGGATCGACGCGCCCGCCCCACCCGTCGACCCCGGCGCCGTGCGCGCGCTGACCGACCGGCTGTCGGAGGTACGCGCCGACGAGGCTGTCGTGTTCACCTCCTTCCACCAGTCCGCCCTGCCCCTGGCCCTGCTTCTGCGCCTGGCCGGGGTACCCCGGATCAGCGCCATCAGCGACGACTACCCCGGCAGCCTGCTCGACGTCCGCCACCGCGTCCCGGCAGGCGTGCCCGAACCCGAACGCGCCCTGTCCCTCGCCGCCGCAGCCGGCTTCGCGCTGCCCGGCCACGACGAACCGGCGCTGCGCATCCGCACCGACCGGCTTCCGCCGCGCGCGGCCGACGCCGGCGAGCCCGGCTACGTGGTCCTGCACCCCGGATCGTCGGTGGAGACCCGCGCCTGCCCGGAGGAACTGGCCACCCGCGTGGTCCGCGTGCTCGGCGCCGCAGGCTACCGGGTCGTGGTCACCGGCGGACCGGACGAGCGGGAGCTGACCGCGCGCGTCGCTGCGGCGGGCGGCGTCGACCTGGGCGGGCGGACCGGGCTGGACGACCTGGCGGCGGTCATCGCCGGCGCCGGGGCGCTGGTGGTGGGCAACACCGGCCCGGCGCACCTGGCCGCCGCGCTCGGCGTGCCGGTGGTGAGCCTGTTCGCGCCGACGGTGCCGTTCGGGCAGTGGGGGCCCTACCGGGTGCCGACGGTGCGGCTCGGTGACGCGGGGGCGGCGTGCCGGGACACCCGCGCCACCGTCTGCCCGGTCCCCGGCCACCCGTGCCTGTCGGCTGTCGAGCCGGGACGGGTCCTGGAGGCGTTGCGGCTGCTCGGCGTGCCGGCGCCGGTGGCGGGCGGGGTGGCCGGATGAACATCCTGCTGTGGCACGTCCACGGGTCGTGGACGACCTCCTTCGTGCACGGCAAACACCGCTACCTGGTGCCGGTCACGCCGGACCGGGGTCCGTACGGGCTGGGCCGGGCGCGCACCTACCCGTGGCCGGACAGCGCCGTCGAGGTCACTCCCGAAGACCTGCGCGACACCGACGTGGACCTGGTGATCCTGCAACGCCCGGAGGAACTCGACCTGGCGGCGGAGTGGCTCGGCCGCCGGCCGGGCCGGGACGTGCCGGCCATCTACGTCGAGCACAACACCCCGAAAGGCGACGTGCCGAACACCCGGCACCCGATGGCCGACCGCGACGACCTGCTGCTCACGCACGTCACCGCGTTCAACGAGCTGTTCTGGGACAACGGCGCGACCAGGACCACAGTCGTCGACCACGGCGTCGTACCGCCGAACGTCGAGTGGACCGGGGAACTCGACCGCCTCGCCGTGGTCATCAACGAGCCGGTACGCCGCTGGCGGGTCACCGGCACCGACCTGCTCGCCCGGTTCGCCGCGCTGGCGCCGCTGGACGTCTACGGCATGAAGGTGGACGGTCTCGCCGCCCACCTCGGCCTGCCCGAGGACCGGCTGACCAGCCACGACGACGTACCCCAGCACGCCATGCACGCCGAACTCGCCAAACGGCGCGCGTACCTGCACCTGTGCCGCTGGACCTCACTCGGCCTCAGCCTCGTCGAGGCCATGACCATGGGCATGCCCGTGGTGGCACTGGCCACGACCGAGGCGGTGGAGGCGGTGCCGCCTGCCGCGGGCGCGCTGTCCACCCGCGTCGACACGCTCGTCGACGCCGCCCGTGGCCTGCTGGACGACCCGGAGTCCGCCCGCCGGGCGGGCGCCGTGGCCCGGGCCGCCGCCCGGGACCGCTACGGCCTGGATCGATTCCTCGCCGACTGGGACCGGCTGCTGGAGGAGGAAGTATGCGCATCGCGATGATCTCGGAGCATGCCAGCCCGCTCGCCGTCCTCGGCGGGGAGGACGCCGGTGGCCAGAACACGCATGTCGCGGAGCTCTCCGCCGCGCTCGCGGCCGCCGGTCACGACGTGCGCGTCTACACCCGCCTCGACGCGGTGGATCTGCCGGTGAGCGTCCGCACCCCGGACGGGTACGAGGTGGTCCACGTACCGGCCGGGCCGGCCGAACCGGTGGCCAAGGACGACCTGCTGCCGTACATGCCGTCGTTCGGGCAGTGGCTGGCCGACCGGTGGCGCACCGGCGACTGGCAGCCCGAGGTGGTGCACGCGCACTTCTGGATGAGCGGGCTGGCGGGTCTCGCCGCGGCCCGCCGCGCGGGCGTGCCGATGGTGCAGACGTACCACGCGCTCGGCACCGTCAAGCGCCGCCACCAGGGCGTGCAGGACACCAGCCCGCCGGGCCGGGTCGAGCACGAGCGGAAGCTGGGCCGCTCGGTGGACCGGGTGGTCGCCCAGTGCCAGGACGAGGTCGCCGAACTGGTCCGGATGGGCGTGCCCCGGTCCCGGATGACTGTCGTGCCGTCGGGGGTGAACCTCACGACGTTCTCCCCGCTCGGCCCGGTCGCCGACCGTGACGGCGGCCGGGCCCGCGTCCTCACCGTCGGCCGGCTGGTCGAACGCAAGGGCTTCCAGGACGTCATCCGGGCCGTCGCCGAGGTGCCGGACGCCGAGTGCGTGGTCGTCGGCGGGCCGCCGGCCGGGCTGCTGGAGACCGACCCGTACGCGTTGCGCCTGCGCGCGCTGGCCCACTCGCTCGGCGTCGCCGACCGGGTACGGCTGGTCGGCGCGGTCCCCCGGGAGGAGATGGGCCGCTGGTACCGGTCGGCCGACGTGCTCGTGGCCGCCCCCTGGTACGAGCCGTTCGGGCTCACCCCGCTGGAGGCGATGGCCTGCGGCGTACCGGTGGTCGCGACGGCTGTCGGCGGGCTGATCGACACGGTGGTGGCCGGACGCACCGGCGACCTGGTGCCACCCCGGGAGCCGGCGGCGCTCGGCGCGGCGATCCGGGGTCTGCTCGGCGACCGGATCCGCCGCTTCGCCTACGCCACCGCCGCGCTGGAGCGGGCACGCACCCGCTACTCCTGGGCCACCACCGCGGACCGCCTCACCGAGCTGTACGGCGAGGTGGCCACCGTGCGCCGCCCGACCCGGGTGGTCGCCTGATGACGGCCGGGACGCCGGCCACCGGCGCGACGGTGCTGGAGGACCACCTGAGCCTGCTGGCCGCCGCGTTGCTGCCGCTGCGGGAGGCGGAGCAGATGCTGGCCCGCTGGGGCGAGGAGCTGGCGCAGCGGCTCGCCGCCGGTGGCCGGTTGCTGGTGGCGGGCAACGGCGGCAGCGCCGCCGAAGCCCAGCACCTCACCGCCGAACTCGTCGGCAAACTCCGCCACGACCGCCAACCCCTCTCCGCCATCGCCCTGCACGCCGAGACCAGCGCCGTCACCGCCATCGCCAACGACTACGGATACGACGAAACCTTCGCCCGGCAGGTCCGCGCCCACGGCCGGCCCCACGACCACCTCCTGCTCATGACCACCAGCGGCACCAGCACCAACCTCCTCACCGCCGCCCACGCCGCACACCAGGCGGGCCTGCGCTGCTGGGCCTTCACCGGACCCGCACCCAACCCCCTCGCCGACCTCTGCCACGAGCATCTGGCGATCGACTCGCCGGACGGGCAGGTGGTGCAGGAACTGCACCTGGTGGCCTCGCACGTGCTCTGCGAGTACGTCGAACTGGCGCTGCCCGCCGCGCTCGCCGCCCAGCCGGCGGCCGGGCCGGTACGCGCGGGTGTCGAGGTCGTCGTCGGCGAGCCGGACCCGACGGCGACGGCCGGCCGGGGAGGCCCGGCATGAGGGGACCGGTGGTGGTGCTCGGTGACACGCTGCTGGACCGCGACGTCGAAGGTCTGGTGAACCGGCTCTGCCCGGACTCCCCGGTGCCGGTGCTGGACGAGACCGTATCCGTCGACCGGCCCGGTGGCGCCGGGCTGGCCGCCGTCTTCGCCGCCGCGCAGGGCGCCGAGGTCGCGCTGGTCACCGCCGTCGCCGACGACGCGGGCGGGGCCCGGCTGGGCACGTTGCTCGCCGCCGCCGGGGTCCGGTTGTACGCGCTTCCGCTGGCCGGCGCCACCCCGGAGAAGATCCGGCTGCGGGCGCGCGGACGGGTGCTGCTGCGCCACGACCGGGGCGGGAGCGCCGGTGCGCCCGGTCAGCCCAGCGACGCCGTGCTGCGGCTGATCGCCGACGCGTCCGCCGTACTGGTGAGCGACTACGGCCGGGGCGTGGCCGGGCATCCGGCGCTGCGGGCGGCGCTGGCCGCAACCCGGGCGCCTGTGGTCTGGGATCCGCATCCGCGCGGGCCGGCCGCCGTACCCGGGGTGCACCTGGCCACCCCGAACGAGCCGGAGGCCCGCGAGCTGGCCAAGACGCCGCCGGGCGGCTCCCGCCTGGCCGTCGCGTCGCGTAGCGCGCACGCCTTGCGCCGCCGCTGGCAGGCGCGCGCGGTGGCGGTGACGCTCGGCGGGGACGGCGCGCTGCTCAGCCACGCCGGGTCCACGCCCCTGGTGGTGCCGGCGCCGCCCGCCGAGGGGGACACCTGCGGGGCCGGCGACCGGTTCGCGTCCACCGCGACGTTGGCCCTGGCCCGGGGCGCGCTCGTGTCCGAGGCGGTGCAGGAGGCGGTCACCGAGGCGTCGGCGTACGTGGCCGGCGGCGGCGTCGCCGCCGCGCTGCCCGCGCCGGTGCGGGCGGTCGCCCCGGCGGTGGTCACCGGCGGCGGGGACCGGATCGGCGCCGGGGCGGCCGGCGAGGTGGTGGCGCGGGTACGTGCGGCCGGCGGCACGGTGGTCGCCACCGGCGGCTGCTTCGACCTGCTGCACGCCGGGCACGTGGCGACGCTCCAGGCGGCCCGGCAGCTCGGCGACTGCCTGGTGGTCTGCCTCAACTCCGACGCCAGCGTGGCGGGGCTCAAGGGTCCGGAGCGCCCGGTCGTGCCGCAGGGCGACAGGGGGCGGCTGCTCGCCGCGCTCGGCTGCGTCGACGCGGTGCTGATCTTCGACGAGCCGACACCGGAGGCGGCGCTGTCCTGGCTGCGCCCGGACATCTGGGTCAAGGGCGGCGACTACGCCAGCGGCGGCGGCCCGGAGACCTTGCCCGAGACGGAGATCCTGGCCCGCTGGGGCGGTCACACGGTGGTCGTGCCGTACCTCGACGGGCGCTCGACCACCGACATGATCGCGGCGGCGCGGGCCGGGCGGGGCAGCGGCGGCTGGCCGGCCGCGTCGGGCGACCCGGCCGAGGCCGTCGCGCAGGTCCGGTCCACGGCGAAGGGAGCACGATGAACGAGCGACGCATCCGACCCGGCGCGGTCGCGCCCGCCGGTCCGACGGTGGCGGCGTGAGCGCCGGCGCGCCCGGAGCCGGGCCGACCGTCCTGGTCACCGGCGGCTCCAGCGGGCTCGGCGCGGCGGTGGTCGCCGCGGTGGCCCGCGCCGGTGGGCGCCCGCTGGTGCTGGACCGGCAGCGCCCCGCCGACGGGGTGCCCTGGGTCGAGTGCGACCTGGCCGACACCCGCGCCGCCGAGGCCGCCACCCGCGACCTCGCGGAACGCTCCGGCGGGCTGGACGCCGTGGTCACCGCCGCCGGGATGGACGTGCCCGGGAAGCTGGCCGACATCCCGGCCGAGACCTGGGAGCGGATCGTCACAGTGGACCTGCTCGCCACCGCCGCGGTGATCCGGGCCGCGCTGCCCTGGCTGGAGGCGTCCCGGGGCAGCATCGTCACTGTGGCCTCCACGCTCGGGGTGAAGGCGGTCAGCGACGCGACAGCGTACTGCGCGGCGAAGTTCGGGGTGGTGGGCTTCACCCGGGCGCTCGCCGCGGAACTCGCCGGCGCTGTCGGCGTGACGCTGCTGATCCCGGGCGGGATGCGGACCGCGTTCTTCGACGAGCGGGACGCGCAGTACCGCCCCGGCCCGGACGCGGTGCTCAACGAGCCGGCCGACACCGCCGCCGCCGTCATGTTCGCGCTGTCCCAGCCGGCCGGCTGCGCGGTACGCGAGATGGTGGTCTGCGCCGCGCAGGAGTCCTCGTACCCGTGATCCTGGTGCTGCGGGCGCTCGGGGTCGGCGACCTGGCCACCGCCGTGCCGGCGCTGCGTGGCCTGCGCGCCGGCCTGCCGGGCCGGGAGCTGGTGCTCGCCGCGCCGGGCTGGCTGGCGCCGCTGGCGGAGCTGACCGGGGCGGTCGACCGGGTGCTGCCCACCGCCGGGCCGGACCGGATCGCGTGGACCGGCCCGCCCCCCGAGGTGGCGGTCAACCTGCACGGCCGCGGGCCGCAGTCGCACCGGGCGCTGGCCGCCGTACGCCCCGGCCGGCTGCTCGCCCACAGCAACCCGGGCGCCGGGCACCCGGACGGCCCGGCCTGGGACGACGACGAGCACGAGGTCCGCCGCTGGTGCCGCCTGCTGCACGCGTACGGGCTGCCGGCCGACCCGGGGGACCTGGCGCTGCGGCGTCCGGCGCTGACCGGCGTACCGGCCGGGGTGACGCTGCTGCACCCGGGCGGCAAGATCCCGGCGAAGCGCTGGCCGGCGGACCGGTTCGCCGGGCTGGCCCGGGAGCTGGCCGCGCGCGGGCACCGGGTGGCGGTCACCGGCTCGCCGGACGAGCGGGCGCTGGCCGAGCGGGTCGCCCGCGACGCCGGGCTGCCGCCGGAGGCGGTGCTGGCCGGCCGGACCGGACTGGCCGAGATGGCCGCGCTCGTCGCGGGCGCGCGGCTGGTGGTCAGCGGGGACACCGGCGTGGCGCACCTCGCCACCGGCTACGGCACCGCGTCGGTGGTGCTGTTCGGCCCGGTGCCGGCGGCGCACTGGGGCCCGCCGCCGGACCGGCCCCGGCACCGGGCGCTGGGTGCGATCGAGCCCACGCCCGTCAACCCGGATTCGACCGGGTCGGGCGGGGTAGGAACCCACCCGACATTGGATGCCATCGGGATCGACGAGGTGGTGGCTGCGGTGGCAGACGTGGAACGGGTCTCCGGTGCGGTTGCGGCGTAGCGATCCGGGCCGGCCGGGGTACGCCCGCCGGCGGCGCGGCAAGGGCTGGCTGTTCCTCGACCCGTCCGGCGAACCGGTTCGCGAGGGCGAGGAACTGGCCCGGCTGCGCGAGCTGGTGATCCCGCCCGCCTGGCGGGACGTGTGGATCTCGCCGTACCCGAACGGCCACATCCAGGCCACCGGCATCGACGCGGCGGGCCGCAAGCAGTACCTCTACCACCCGGGCTGGCGGCGCAAGCGCGACGAGGCCAAGTTCGACCACGTGCTGGAGGTGGCGCACCGGCTGCCCGTGCTGCGCGACCGGGTCACGCACGACCTGGCGCTGCGCGGCCTGCGCCGCGAACGGGTGCTGGCCACCGTCGCCCGGCTGCTCGACATGGGCGCGTTCCGGGTCGGCAGCGACCAGTACGCCACCGGCGACGACCCGACGTTCGGCGTGTCCACGCTGCGCCCCGAGCACGCCCGCTCCCGGGGCGGCTGCGTGGTGTTCGAGTTCCCGGCCAAGGGCGGCATCGACCAGGTCCGCCGGATCGAGGACGCCGAACTGTGCCGGGTGCTGCTCAACCTGCGCCGTCGCCGGCGCGCCCAGGAACGGCTGTTCGGCTACTGGGACGGCCGCTCCTGGCGCGACGTGCGCAGCGACGAGGTGAACGACTACCTGCGCGACGCCAGCGGCGGCGAGATGACCGCGAAGGACTTCCGTACCTGGCACGCGACGGTGCTGGCCGCAGCCGAACTGGCCACTGTGGGTCCGCAGCGCTCCGCCACCGCCCGCAGGCGCGCCGTGGCGGGGGTGATGCGTTCGGTGGCCGAACTGCTCGGCAACACCCCGACTGTGGCCCGGACCTCGTACGTGGACCCGCGCGTGGTCGACCTCTACCACGACGGGGTGCTGGCGCCGGTGCAGCCGGAGATGCCGCGCGAGGCGGTGGAGAAGTCGGTGCTGGCGTTGCTGGAGGAGGAGGCCGGCTGACCGCCGACCGGCCCCGTCGGTCCTGGGGGGAAGCGCGACGGGGCCGGAAATCTCGGCCGCCGGTGCGGTCCCGGGAAGCATCACCGGGCGGGGCCGCCCGCGGCCGGGACCGCCGCGGACGCCGCGCCCGGCCCCCCGATATCCGCGGGCCCACCGCGAGCGGTACAGGCCCGGGTTTCAGTATGTACGGGACAGGTTGACGGCGGATGCCGTGCTGTTGACGATCCGTGCCGATTCCAGGTGACGGGCCCGGTACTCCTGCGGCGTCTCGCCCTGCGTGGTCCGGAAGACCCGGCTGAAGTGCGCCTTGTCCCGGAAGCCCCAGCGGGCGGCGATGACCTGGATCGAGCGGTCGCTCAGCGCCGGGTCGGCGAGGTCGCGGCGGCACCGGGCCAGCCGCTCGTCCCTGATGTACGCGGCAACTGTGGTCTCCTCGTCCTCGAAGAGCCGGTGCAGCGAGCGCACCGAGATGTGGTGCGCGTCGGCGATCGCGCCCGGGTCGAGCGTGGCGTCGCCGAGGTGCTGGCGCACGTACGCGCGTACCTGGGCCTGGAGGGCCCGGCGCCGGACCTCGGTGGGCATCTCGTCCTCGGAGACGAGGTTGCGGCCCAGCAGCGTGGCGACCAGGTCGAGACCGACGGCGCCGAGCCGCTCCGCGTCGGCCGCGTGGTACTGCTCGGGGTTCGCGGTGATCCGGATGAGGAAGTCGGCGACCAGCCCGCCGACGCCCTCGGAGCCGGACATCCGGCCGGCGAACAGGGGAGCGAGCCGGCGGGGCGGCAACGGCAGCGCGTCGTACGGCATCAGGGCCACGATCGAGTGGGCGTACGCGGACCCCGCGGGGTCCGCGTGGTGACTGACCTCGTGCGGGCGGGAGCAGTCGTAGAAGGTGAGGTCGCCGGGGCGGCACCGGGCGCGCTGCCCCTCCTGGTCGGCCTGGCTGGTGCCGCTGAGCGTCAGCGCGAGCAGGTAGTAGTCGGGGTCGGAGCGCTGGATCAGTTTCGAGGTGCGCACGCAGTCCACCGACGGGTAGCGGTAGCGGATGAGCTGCATCCGGCCCAGGTCGACGAACTCGGCCCGGGCGACGAAGTCGTCGGCGTGCGCGGTGCGCACCCGCAGCGGCGTCGGGGTGCTCGCCATCATGTCCAGCCACATGCCGAACCGCTCCCGCGGCGGCAGCGCCTGCGTGTCGAGGACCTGCCGGTGCAGCTTCCCGTCCATAGAACGACTCCCCGTGTTCGTCACGCCCTGCACAAACAGGACGCCCCACGGGGCCGAAAAGCGACACCCGTGGGGCCGTGACGTCCGTCATTGACGGACCGGGGAAACCTCTGTTAGGAGTCCGTTCAGTCGTTCAGCACCTGGGACAGCCGGTCGCGGAAACGGCGCTCGGAATCGGTCACCGCGTCGCCGCCGAGGCCCAGGATGCCGCCCGTGGAGGCCGCGCCCACCACCTGCTCGGCGATGTCCACCAGCCAGTGCCGGTACGCCCCGGCCTGCCCCTCGTCCACCCGCGCGGCGAGCAGCGCGGACGCCTGCCCGGCCCGGGCCAGCACGTCCTCGATCATCGCCTTCGGGTCCTGCGGCGTGATCACCGGCAGCTCCGCGCCGGTCTCCGGGTCGCCCACCCGGTCGACGACCTCACCGGCCACCGCGGCGACCAGCGGGCTGGCCGACTCCCGGCCGGCGGCGATGGTCTCCAGCCCGGCGGCGTTCTCGGCCATGGTGCGACGGGTGCCGTCGGACTCGGCGGCGGCCGCCGCGGTGAGCACCGACTGCGGCAGCCCCACAAGCAGTCCCCACTCCTCGTCGGAGACGCCGAACCGGGTGTACGCCGGCTGCTCGATCACGATCAGGCCCCTTTCGCCGTGGTCGTCGTTGTCGACGGGCGCCCCCGCGGCGCCCGGGTCAGGCTAGTCCAGCTCCAGCAGGCCCTGTTCGGACACCACGCGCACGGACAGCGTCTTGTAGCCCACCTCGTCGAAGAGCACCGTCATCCGGTCCTCCTCGTAGCTGAGCACCAGACCGGCGCCCCACTCCGGGTGGCGTACCTGGCTGTGCACCGGGAACGGCCCGACCGCGCCGTCACCCGCCACACTGGTGCCCGCGTGGCAGTTGTCGCAGTGCCCGCAGACCTCGTGCATCTGCTCACCGAAGTACGCCAGCAGGGCCTGCCCCCGGCAGCCGGTGGTCTCGGCGAAGGCGCGCATCATGTCGGTACGCGACCGGGTCACTGTCTGCTGCCGTTCCGCCTCGGCCAGCGCGGCGCGGCCGGAGTCGGCGGCCGCCGGCGCGTACCGGGGTGCGCCGATGCGCTGCTTGGCCCGTGGCTCGGCGGCGCCGACCTGCTCCAGCAGGGACAGGTACTGCCCCAGCTTGCGCGGACCGAGGCCGGTCAGCTCGCGCAGCTCCTTGCGGTTGCGGGCCTTGCCGCGCAGCACCGCGGCGAGTTCGGTCAGTTCCTTCTCGTCCGGCAGACCGCCGCTGAAGTAACGCTGGAGGCCGACGTCCTCGGCGCGCCACAGCAGCAGCACCCGGGCCGGCGAGCCGTCGCGCCCGGCCCGGCCGATCTCCTGGAAGTAGCTGTCCGGCGAGTCGGGCAGCGCCATGTGCACCACCCAGGCGATGTTCGGCTTGTCGATCCCCATGCCGAACGCCGACGTGGCCACCATGATCGGCACCCGGTCGGCGAGGAACGCCTCGTGCAGCTCGTGCCGGGCCGCGGTGGGCATGCCGCCGTGGTAGAACTCGGCCGGGAAACCGGCGCCGGTGAGCCGCTCGGCCAGCTCCTCGGCCGCCCGCCGGGTCGGCACGTAGATGATTCCGGGCCGCTCGTCGTCGCGCAGCAGCGCGATCAGCCGCCGCCACCGGTAGTCGTCGGTCGGGCAGTGGGCCACCTCCAGGAAGAGGTTGGGCCGGTCCAGCCCGGAGACCACCACCTCCGGCTCGCGCAGCCGCAGCCGGGCGATGATGTCGTCGCGTACCGGCGGGGAGGCGGTCGCGGTGAGCGCCACCACCGGCGGGCGGCCGAGACCGTCGATCAGGTGACCGAGCGCCAGGTAGTCCGGCCGGAAGTCGTGGCCCCACGCGGAGATGCAGTGCGCCTCGTCGATCGCCACCAGCGCCGGCTTCAGCTCGCGGACCTCGGCGAGCCGGTCCGGGTTGCTCAGCGCCTCCGGCGTGATGAACAGGAACTCCGCGCGCCCGGCGCGGATGTCCTCGATCGCCTCGGCCTGCTGGGCGGCGCTCTCGTCCGAGCTGATCCGCACCGCGCGCAGCTCCGGGCGCTGCCGTTCGTTGAGCGCGGCGATCTGGTCCTGCTGCAACGCCAGCAGGGGGGAGATCACCACAGTCGGGCCGGGGATCAGGCTGGCCGGGATCTGGTAGATCGCCGACTTGCCGGCGCCGGTGGGCAGCACCACCAGGGCGTCACGGCGCTTCATCACGGCGCGCATGGCGGCGAGCTGGTTGGGCCGCAGCGCGGTCCAGCCGAACAGGTTCCGCGCCGCCCGGCGCAGGCTGGAGGAGTGCGTGGTCAGTTTCATCAAGCGCCTCAGCTACCCCCGGCGATCCCGCGCGAAACCGGCACCGCCGCTCACCGCCCGGCGCGGATCAGCGGCGGAACATGGCCCGGATCGCGATCAGCAGGAACAGGCCGCCGACCACCAGGCCGAGCAGGCGTACGCCGGGGATGTCGGCGGCGCTGGTGGCGTCGGCGAGCGGCAGAGCGGACATGTGGGAACTCTCCCACGCGAGGTCCGGGGGCGCCAGCGGCTAACAGTAAGGATTGTTGACTATTTAGCTGCGCGGTGTGACCATGTCAGCACCCGCCGGCCCCGGCGGGTCCGTGGGGGAGACGGGGGTACGACAGCACATGAGCGAGCGGACCGAGGGATCGACCGGAGACCTGGCGGCGCTCGCCGCCGCCGTCCTGCAACCGGGGTTCGTCGGCACCACACCGCCGCCGTGGGTGTGCCGCTGGCTCGGCGAGGGCCTCGGCTCGGTGGTCCTGTTCGCCCGCAACGTCGTCGACCACGAGCAGGTCGCCACGCTCACCGCGAACCTGCGCGCCGAGCGGCCCGACGTCATCGTGGCGATCGACGAGGAGGCCGGCGACGTCACCCGGATCGAGTCCGCCCGGGGCAGCTCCCGTCCCGGCAACTACGCGCTCGGCGCTGTCGACGACCCGGCGCTGACCGAGGAGGTCGCCCGCGACCTGGGCGCCGAACTCGCGGCCGTCGGCGTCACGCTGGACTACGCCCCGGACGCCGACGTCAACTCCAACCCGGCCAACCCGGTCATCGGGGTGCGCTCCTTCGGCGCCGACCCGGACCTGGTCGCCCGGCACACCGCCGCCTGGGTACGCGGCCTCCAGGCCGGCGGCGTCGCCGCCTGCGCCAAGCACTTCCCCGGGCACGGCGACACCCGTGTCGACTCGCACCACGACCTGCCCCGCATCGGCGGCGACCGGGCCCGCCTCGACGCGGTCGAGCTGGCCCCGTTCCGCGCCGCCGTGGCCGCCGGGGTGCAGGCGGTGATGACCGGCCACCTGCTGGTGCCGGCGCTGGACCCGGAGCTGCCCGCCACGCTCAGCCCGCGCGTGCTCGGCGGCCTGCTGCGCGAGGAGATGGGCTTCGGCGGCGTGGTGGTCACCGACGCGGTGGAGATGCGCGCGGTGGCCGACCGGTACGGCTTCACCGGCGCCGCCGTGCGCGCGCTCGTGGCCGGCGCGGACGCGATCTGCGTCGGCGGGGAACGGGCCACCGAGGCCGACGCCCGCGAGCTGCGCGACGCGATCGTCGCGGCGGTGATCAGCGGGGAGCTGCCCGAGGAGCGGCTCGCCGAGGCGGCCAAGCGCGTCGGTCAGCTCGCCGCGTGGAGCGTCGCCGCCCGCGCCCGCCGGGCCACCGGCACGCCGCCCGCCGACGGCTCACCGATCGGGCTCGCCGCCGCCCGCCGCGCGGTCCGGGTCACCGGCGACGCCGGGCTGCTGCCGCTGACCGGTCCGGCCCACGTCGTGGAGTTCGCGCCCCCGCGCAACATCGCCATCGGCGAGGAGACGCCGTGGGGCATCGCCGCACCGCTGGCCCACCTGGCGCCCGGCACCACCACCGCCCGCTACGCCGCCGACGCCGTACCGGCCGACCCGGGCGCGGCGCCCGCCGGCCGGCCGCTGGTGCTCGTGGTGCGCGACCTGCACCGGCACGACTGGATGCGGGACGCGGTACGCCGTGCGCTCGTCGCCCGCCCGGACGCGGTGGTGGTCGAGCTGGGCGTGCCCGAGCTGGTCACCGGTGCGGTGCACCTGGCCACCCACGGCGCCACCGCCGCGGCGGCACGGGCCGCCGCCGAGGTGCTGACCGGGGCGCGCTGACTCCCGGTCCGGCCGGGTGGGGAGGTCCCCCGGCCGGACCGGGCCTCACGGCTTGTCTGCCACCAGGTCGGCGTACTCCGGGTGGCGCTCGATGAACGAGGCCACGAACGGGCACTGCGGCACGATCCGGCCGCCCCGGGCGCGGACCTGGTCCAGCGCGCCCCGGACCAGCGCGGCCCCGACGCCCTGACCCTGGAACCGGTCGTCGACCTCGGTGTGCGTGAACACGAGCGTCTCGCCCCGGAGCGTGTACGCGGTGAACCCGGCCAGCGCGTCGTCCACCAGGATCTCGAAGCGGCGCGCGGCGGTGTTCTCCTCGACCAGAAAGCTCACCGGATCATTCTCCCCTCGGGCCCGGCCAGCCGGTCCAGTTCGGCCAGCAGCCGGTCCACCTCGTCGGCGGTGTTGTAGTGGTAGACGCTGGCCCGCACGGCCCCGCCGCTGCCCCGCAGGCCCATGCCCTCGAAGTACTCGTGGGCGTAGTAGTCGCCGTGCGACAGGCACAGGTCCGCCTCGCCCAGCGCCGCAGCCGTCTGCGCCGGGGCCAGGCCGGCCACCCGGAACGACACGGTCGGGCAGCGCCGCGCCGGTGCGCCGTACACGGTCACGAACGGGCGGTCGGCCAGCCCGGCGAGCAGCCGGTCGAAGACCGCCTCCTCGTGCGCCTGCGCGGCTGCCAGACCGGCGCGTACCCGCTCCCGCCGGTCGCCGGTCGCCTCCGGGTCCAGGCCGGCCAGGTGGTCCACCGCGGCCGTCACCCCGGCCAGCAGCGGGAAGCTCGGCGTGCCGTACTCGAACCGGTCCGGCACCGCGTCGGCGGAGGGCACGAGCTTCGCCGGGCGCAGCGCCTCCCAGCGCGCCGGGTCGGCGACCATCGCCGCCAGGTGCGGCCCGGACCACTTGTAGGCGCTGGTCACCAGGAAGTCCGCGCCGAGCGACGCCAGGTCGGTCGGGCCGTGCGGCACCGAGTGCACGCCGTCCACGCACACCAGCGCGCCGGCGGCGTGCGCGGTCTTGGCGATCGCCGCCACGTCCGGCACGGTGCCGATCGCGTTGCTGCCGGCGGTCACCGCGACCAGCCGGGTGCGCTCGGTGACCAGGTCGGCGTACTGACCGGCGGGCAGCTCACCGGTCGCCGGGTCGAACTCGGCCCAGCGCACGGTGGCGCCGGACGACTGCGCGGCCTGCACCCACGGGCGGACGTTCGCGTCGTGGTCCAGGCGGGAGACGACCACCTCGTCGCCCGGACGCCAGCCGGCGCCGAGCGTCCGGGCCAGCGTGTACGTCAGCGCTGTCGCGCTCGGCCCGAGCACCACGCCCGACGGCTGCGCGCCGAGCAGGTCGGCGACCGCGGCCCGCGCCCCGGCGACCAGATCCAGCGCCCGGCGCCCGGGCAGGAAGGCGGTGCTGCGGTTGCCCGTCGCGGCGCGCATCGCCCCGGCCACCGCCTCGACGACGGCGGCGGCGGTCTGGGTGCCCCCGGCACCGTCGAAGTGGACGAATCCCTCGCCCAGGGCAGGGTAGGCGGCCCGGACCCGGGCGACGTCGAAAGCCATTCCGGCACCCTAGCGCGCACCCCGGACGCCCTGCCCGGCGTGGCCGTCCCGCGCTCGCCCGCGAGGCCGCTGTGGCGTTCGCCGCCTATCCTTGGACGGGTGACGATCCGACGCGCCACCTCCGCCCCCGCCCGTCGCGCCGCCGGTCTGCTCGCCGGTCTCGCCCTCGGCGCCGCACTGCTCGCCGGATGCAGCTCCGAAGGCGCCGAGACCGACTGCGGTCTGGACGCCTGCACGATCACCTTCGACCGCGGCGTGGAGGCCAGCGCCCGGATCCTCGGCGTCGAGGCGAAGCTGATCGGCGCCGAAGGCGACCAGGTCACCGTCGAGGTCGCCGGGGAACAGCTCTCGCTCACAGTGGGCCAGCAGGCCACCGAGGTCGCCGGCTTCCAGGTCAGCCTGGACAGCGTCAACGATCAGCAGGTGGTGGTGCGGGTCGCCCGCGACCTCAGCGCCTGATCGGTTTCGGCCGTCCCGGCGGGCGGCGACGTTTGGAAAATCGCCCGCCGGGAGATTGAGGGCTCATGTCTCTCACCCGGAACGCCGGAGCCACCGCCGCCCAGGCTCGAAACAGCCGGTGGCTCGAACTGTTGACCCGTGCCGGCTTCATCGGATACGGAATCGTGCACCTGCTCCTCGCCTGGCTGGCGCTGCAGATCGCCTTCGGGAACTCGGGCGAGGAGGGAAACCAGAACGGCGCGCTGCGCACTCTCGGTGAACAGCCGCTCGGGAAGTTCCTCCTGATCGCGATGGCGGTCGGCCTGTTCGCCATGGCGATCTGGCAGGCCTTCGAGGCGATCTCCGGCCACGTGTCCAGGACGGGCAAGGAACGACTGTTCGAACGGATCGCCTCGGTGGTCCGGGTCGTCGTGTTCGTCTGGCTGGGCTGGACCGCGATCAAGGTCTTCCAGGACGCCAGCTCCAACGCCTCCGACCAGCAGCAGCAGCTCTCCGAGAAGCTGATGGCCTCCGACGGCGGCCGGTGGCTGGTCGGCCTGGCCGGGCTCGCGCTCGCCGCGCTCGGCATCGGCATGGTCGTCTACGGCCTGAAGAAGAAGTTCGAGCGCAACCTCAAGACCGGCGAGATGAGCCCGAAGACCCGCCAGCTCACCCGTCGGCTCGGCATGGCCGGGTACGCCTCCCGGGGCGCCGTGTTCGCCATCGCCGGCCTGCTGATCGTGGTCGCCGCTGTGAACTACGACCCGGAGAAGGCGCGTGGCCTCGACGCCGCGCTGCGGACGCTGCGCGACCAGTCGTACGGGCCGTGGCTGCTGGCGCTCATGGCGCTCGGCATCGCCGCGTTCGGTGTCTACTGCTTCTTCCAGTCCCGGTACCGCAAGGTCTGATCCTGGTCGATACCCGGGCCGCCGGGCACCATTGGGCCTTTGCCCGATTCCCGCCCGGTCGGAGGGAGAGAGAGTTCGTGCAGAGTTATGTCGTGACAGTCGCCGCCGCGCTCGCCGCGGCGGCGATCGCGTTGGTGCTGGCCCAGGTGGTGCACCGCGTCATCCGCCGCCTCGGCCGCCGCTCGCTGCTGATGACCGAGCTGACCGAGCACGCGCACCGCGCGTTCCAGCTCGCCCTCACCGTGGCCGCGGTGCAGTTCGCGGTCCGGTTCACCACCGCGTACGCGGTCGGCAGCCCGTGGCGGCAGTTCGTCCTGCACACGCTGGTGCTCGCGACGATCGCCGCCACCGCATGGCTGGTGGCCTCGCTGCTGGTGGTGGCGGAGGACACCGCGCTGGCCCGGTTCCGGGTCGACGTGCCGAACAACAGGCACGCCCGCCGGGTGCGCACGCAGGTGGTGCTGCTGCGCCGGCTCACCATCGCGGTGATCGTGATCCTCACGGTCGGCGTGATGCTGATGACGTTCCCGGCCGTACGCGGGGTCGGCGCCGGTGTGCTGACCTCCGCCGGTGTGATCGCCGCGGTCGCCGCGCTGGCCGCGCAGAGCCTGCTCGCCAACGTCTTCGCCGGTCTCCAGCTCGCGTTCAGCGACGCGGTACGCCTGGACGACGTGGTGGTGGTCGAGGGGGAGTGGGGCCGGATCGAGGAGCTGACGCTCAGCTACGTGGTGGTGCAGATCTGGGACGACCGCCGGCTGATCCTGCCCACCTCGTACTTCACCAGCCGGCCGTTCCAGAACTGGACCCGGACCGAGGCGGCGGTGCTCGGCACCGCAGAGTTCGAGCTGGACTGGTCGATTCCGGTGCAGGCGATGCGGGAGGAGTTGCGCCGCCTGTGCGAGGGCACGGAGCTGTGGGACGGCCGGGTCTGCGTGCTCCAGGTGACCGACGCGACCGGCGGCATGGTCAAGGTCCGCGCGCTGGTCAGCGCCGCCGACGCGGGCAGCCTGTGGGACCTGCGGTGCCTGGTCCGCGAGCACCTGGTGACCTGGGTACGCGACCAGCGCCCGACCGCCCTGCCCCGGCTGCGCGCCGAGGTCGGCGAGGCCACCGGCCCGCTGCCCTGGCAGGCGGTGCAGCCGCGCCGCCCGGTACGCCGCCCGACCGGCACCGAGGCGCCCGACGACGCGCGTGTCTTCGGCGGCAGCGACGACGGCGAGGCCCGCAGCGAGGTGTTCGTGGGCCGGGAGGAGCACGCCGAGGCACGTCGCTGACCCCGTACCCCCGATCGGAGCCCCCGGCCGCCCACGGCGCCGGGGGTTCGGCGCGTACGAGCGGCTTTCCGGCCGGGCGGGTTTGGCCGGGCCGCTGCGGGGGACGTGGTGCGCACGCCCCGGATCCGGTGCCCGGCACCGGGTTCCGGCGGCGCGCGGCCGGGCGGACCGGCTGCTCCGCGCAGGATTGACGGGCGGCGACTCCGGGCATACAGCGCGGTGATGACGAAAGGAGGACAGCATGGCTGACGTCGCGAGTCGCAGCACGTCGCGGACCGGGAGCGAGCCGTCCACCGCCGAACTGGTACAGCGCGCCACCGAGCAGGTCACCCGCCTGGTGCGGGACGAGCTGGCCCTGGCCCGTGCGGAGCTGACCCAGAAGGGCAAGCACGCCGGGATCGGGATCGGTCTGTTCGGCGGCGGCGGGGTGATGGCGCTCTACGGCGCCGGCGCCCTGGTCGCCACCGTGATCCTGCTGCTGGCGCTTGTCATGCCGGCGTGGCTGGCCGCCCTGATCGTGGCGGTGGCGCTGTTCCTGCTCGCCGGGATCCTGGCGCTGGTGGGCAAGAAGCAGGTCAGCCGTGCCGTCCCGCCGGTGCCCCAGGCGGCGGTCCGCAGCGTTCGGGCGGACGTCGACACGGTCACCGCCGCGGTGAAGGACGGGAGGCGGGCATGACCGGTAACGGGACCGGGGACGTGGCGGCGCTCCGGGAGGAGATCCGCCGGACCCGGGTGGAGCTCGGTGAGACGATGGAGCTGCTCGCGGCCAGGGCCGATCCGAAGGCGCTGGTGCGGCACTCCGCCGAGGCGGCGAAGGCGCGGATGCGGGAGCAGGCGTCGCTGACCGCGGCCCGGGTGCGCGGGCGGGCGGCGGAGCGGGCCCGGCTGGTCCGGGCGCAGGCGTACGAGAAGGGTGAGGCGGTCGGGCGCAACCCGTTGCCGTGGGCGGCCATCGCGGCCGGCGCGCTGGTGACCGCGGTGGTGCTGGTGATCGTCCGAGGGAGGCGCAGGTGAGTGGCAGGGTCGGCAAGGCGGCGTACAAGCCGGTGGGGGTGCTGCTCGGCCTGGCCGCCGGTGCCGTCGCCGGGGCGATCTTCCGTCAGGTCTGGAAGGTGACGGCGGGCGACGGCGAGGCGCCGAGCGCCACCGACGAGGACCGCCGCTGGGGCGAGGTGCTGGCCGCCGCGGCCCTGCAGGGGGCCATCTTCTCGGTGGTGCGGGCCGCCGTCGACAGGGGCGGGGCGGTGGGCGTACGCCGTCTGACCGGTCGCTGGCCGGACTGACGAAAAGGCCGGAAAGGCCCCTTTCCCGAGCGCGGGAAAGGGGCCTTTCGCATGGCTCCGGCGGGCCGCGCAGCGCCGTCCGCACGACCTTCAGGTCACATGTCGGAGAATTTCGTCCGCTAGGCTGTGCGAAGTTTTTGCGTACGTGGTTTGCTGTCTCACGCTGTTGAGAGACGCGTGGGTTGAGAGAAGTCTCCTGCATTGGGGGCCGCCTCAGGCGCCGCTGCTCGAAAACGGCCAATCGGCCGCACGGCGTGCTCGGCCGCCAGTTTTAGAAGGAGATACACATGGCGCAGGGAACCGTGAAGTGGTTCAACGCTGACAAGGGCTTCGGCTTCATCACCGTCGACGGCGGGGGTGCTGACGTGTTCGTCCACTTCTCGGCCATCCAGACCAGCGGCTACCGCACGCTGGAGGAGAACCAGCGGGTGGAGTTCGAGATCGCCCAGGGTCAGAAGGGTCCGCAGGCCGAGCAGGTCCGCCCCATCTGAGCTGACCGCACCGGCCGCGCCGGCCGGTGCCGGAAGCCCCGCATCCCGCACGGGAGGCGGGGCTTCGCCTTACCCGGTGCCTCAGCGGCGTCGCGCCCGCATGCCCCACCAGAGCCCGGCCAGTCCGAACAGGACCAGCACCGGGCCGACCAGCGCCCAGATCCGCTGGTCGCTCATGATGCTGCCCTCGACGTACCCGAGGCCCAGCACCGTCCACAGCGCACCGAGCACCACGGCGAGCAGCCCCAGGGTGAGCCGGAACCAACCCCTCATCGTTCCCCCTCCGACGACGACAGTCCCGCTCCAGCATGCCCGCCGCCGCGGGTGCCCGGCGACGCCGCGCCGGACGGCCGGCTCACCACCGGTCGTGCACCTGCGGGCGGATCAGCTCGTCGTAGGTGGCCCGCACCGCGGCCAGCTCCACTTCGGTCAGTGCCGGCTGCCCGGCCGCCTCGGCGTTGCGCCGCGCCTGCTCGGGGGAGCGGGCGCCGGGGATCACCACAGTGACGCCGGGCTGGTCGAGAACCCACCGCAGCGCGAACTGTGCCATCGTGCGGTCCTCGCCGACCAGCGGCGCGAGCCGGCGTACCGCCTCCAGGCCGCTGTCGTAGTCCACGCCGGAGAACGTCTCGCCCACGTCGAACGACTCGCCGTGCCGGTTGAACGTGCGGTGGTCGTTCGCCGGGAACGTGGTGTTCTCGTCGTACCGGCCGGAGAGCAGGCCGCTCGCCAGCGGCACCCGGGCGATGATCCCGACCCCGGCGGCAGCGGCGGCGGGCAGCACCCGCTCCAGCGGCTTGTGCCGGACCGCGTTGAGGATGATCTGCACGCTCGCCACACCGGGCCGGGCGATGGCGGTGAGCGCCTGGTCGCAGGTCTCCACGCTGACGCCGTACCCGGCCACGCGTCCCTCGGCGACGAGGGTGTCGAGCGCGTCGAAGACCCGGTCGTCGGCGAAGACGGCGGTGGGCGGGCAGTGCAGCTGCACCAGGTCGAGCGTGTCGACGCCGAGGTTGGCCCGGGACCTGTCGGTCCAGGCCCGGAAGTTGTCGAGGGTGTACGCCTCCGGCGTCTGCTCGACCCGGCGGCCCATCTTGGTGGCCACGGTGAGCCCGTGTCCGGGGCGGGAGCGCAGGAACCGGCCGATCAGGGCCTCGCTGCGGCCGTCGCCGTACACGTCGGCGGTGTCCAGGAAGGTGACGCCCGCGTCGACGGCGGCGGCCAGTACGGCGAGCGCCGCGTCCTCGCTGACCTCGCCCCAGTCCGCGCCGAGCTGCCACGCGCCGAGTCCGATGATGCCGACGTGCCGGCCGAGCCGGTCGAAGCTGCGCTGTTCCACCCGGTCGAGCCTAGTGAGCGGCTTGCCGTGGCGCGCGCCGGGCCGTACGGTCTAACAAGACGTACGTACGGTTTGGAGGCTGTCATGTGGGATCCGCGCACCTACCTGCGCTACGGCGACGAGCGCTCCCGGCCGTTCCACGACCTGCTGGCCCGCGTCGGCGACGAGCACCCGCGCGCCGTGGTCGACCTCGGCTGCGGCCCCGGCACCCTCACCGCCACGCTCGCCGCCCGCTGGCCCGGCAGCCGGGTCACCGGCCTGGACTCCTCCCCGGAGATGATCGAGCGCGCGACCGCCGAGGGCGGACCGGTCACGTACGCCGTCGCCGACGTCCGCGACTGGCGGCCGGAGCCCGACGTGGACGTGCTGGTCGGCAACGCCGTGCTCCAGTGGGTGCCGGAACACCGCGACCTGCTCCGCCGCTGGGCGGCCGCGCTGCCGGCCGGCGCCTGGATGGCGTTCCAGGTCCCCGGCAACTTCGACGCGCCGTCGCACCGGCTGCTGCGCTCCGTCGCCGCCCGGGACCGGTGGCGCGACGCGCTCGCCGGGAAGCTGCGCGAGGCCCCCGTCGACGAGCCCGTCGGCTACGCCACGCTGCTGACCGGCGCGGGCTGCGCGGTCGACGCCTGGGAGACTACGTACGTGCATCTGCTGCCCGCCACCGGCGCCGACCACCCGGTGCTGGCCTGGATGGAGGGCACCGCGCTGCGCCCGGTCCGCGCCGCGCTGGACGCCGCCGGCTGGGCCGCCTTCCGCGCCGAGCTGGGGGTACGGCTCGCGCAGGCGTACCCGGTGCGGCAGGGTCAGGTGTACTTCCCGTTCCGCCGGATCTTCATGGTGGCCCGCACCGGCGCCCGCGCAGAGGAGAACTCGTGACCGACCTGCCCACCTTCATCGCCGGACTACCAAAGGTGGAGCTGCACGTGCACCACGTCGGCTCGGCCTCGCCCCGGATCGTCGCCGAGCTGGCCGCCCGGCACGAGGGGCGCAGCCCGGTCCCGGCCGACCCGGAGGCGCTCGCCGACTACTTCGCGTTCCGCGACTTCGCCCACTTCATCGAGGTCTACCTCAGCGTCGTGGACCTGATCCGCGACGCCGACGACGTCTGGCTGCTCACCCACGAGGTCGCCCGGGAACTGGCCCGCCAGCAGGTCCGCTACGCCGAGCTGACCGTCACGCCGTACTCGCACGTCAACCGTGGCATCCCGGCGCCGGCGTTCTGCGAGGCGATCGAGGACGCCCGCAAGCGCGCCGAGGCCGACTTCGGCATCGCGCTGCGCTGGTGCTTCGACATCCCCGGCGAGGCCGGCCTGCCCGCCGCCGAGCAGACGCTGCGGATCGCACTCGACGAACGACCGGACGGGCTGATCAGCTTCGGCCTCGGCGGCCCCGAGATCGGGGTGCCCCGGCCGCAGTTCAAGCCGTGGTTCGACCAGGCGCGGGCGGCCGGGCTGCGTTCGGTGCCGCACGCCGGCGAGACCACCGGCCCGGAGACGATCTGGGACGCGCTGCGCGAACTGGGCGCCGAGCGGATCGGCCACGGCATCTCCGCCGCGCAGGACCCGGCGCTGCTGACCCACCTCGCCGAGCGGCGGATCCCGCTGGAGATCTCGCCGACGTCCAACGTGCGCACCCGCGCCGTGCCCAGCCTGGACGCGCACCCGCTGCCGCTGCTGGTCGAGGCCGGCGTGCCGGTCAGCATCAACTCCGACGACCCGCCGATGTTCGGCACCACGCTCAACGACGAGTACGCGGTGGCCGCCCGGCTGCTGCGGCTCGGCCCGGACGGGGTGGCCGCGCTGGCCCGGGAGGCGGTGGCCGCGGCGTTCCTGACGCCGGCCGAGCAGGCCCGGATCACCGCCGAGATCGACGCGTACCTGGCGAGCGCGGCACGCTGAGCGGCCGTACCGGTGCCGGTCGTCGCGATCCCCGAGGCGGCCGGCGCCGCGCGGTCAGCATCAGCCCGGACAGCGCCAGCGCGGCGAGCGCGGCAGTGGGACCGGGAGCGACGGGCACGGGCCGGACGGGACCGTGCGCGAGCACCGGGTCCTGCCAGACCGCGAGCGTGAGTGCGATGCCCAGGCCGATGACGGCGGCCCAGCGGAGCAGACGACTGACGGCCGGTGGCATGACGGTCACCTCGCGCCCGGGATCGACGGGAGAGCGCGCGCGACGGGAGCGAGGTGTGGGGGGACCGGACTCCCGCCGCGCGCATGATCCGTCGGCCGGAAGGTCTTACGGGGCGTCCCGGCCGACGGAACTGATGGGTTCTGTCAGCGATCCTGGCAGTTCACGCCGGTTTTCCGGCCGTCGTTAAACCACCTTTAAGGAGAACTTGCGCCCGTACACAGTCAGCGGTCAGCGCGGGCGCGGCCAGCGCCGCCCCGGACGCGGCTCGCGTGCCTCCCGGGCCATCCGCCCGACCAGCCCGAACCGGTTCACCGGCCGGGGCGCCGCGTCCGGGTCGGCCAGCAGCATCACCACACTCGCCCCGCCGAGCCGGGCCCGGTCGATGCTCACCGAACCGTTCGCCTGCAACGCGACCCGCTTGGCGATGTCCAGCCCGAGCCCGGTGGAGCCCTTGTCGCTCTCGCCCCGGCGCAACGCCCGGTCCGGGTCGGCGATGCCGGCCCCGGCGTCGTCGATGCGGATCGCCACCCAGCCGTCCCGGCGGCTCACCGCCACCTCGAACGCGGTGCCCTGCGGCGTGTACCGGAACACGTTGCCGATCACCGCGTCCAGCGCGGCGGCCAGCTCGGCGCGGGGCACCGGCGCCGGGATCCGCAACTGCGCACCGACCACCCGGTGCGGCCGGTTCTGGTCACCCGCCAGCGCCGACCAGAAGACCATCCGGTCCCGGACCACCTCGCTCACGTCGCACGACGCCGGCGCCGACTCCTGGGCGACCGCCTTGCGGGTCGTCTTGATGAGCTGGTCGACCTCGCCCTCCAGCGTGACGATCGCCTGCCGGATACGCCGGATGCCGCGCCGCCGGTCCAGCTCCGCCTCGCTGAACGTGCCGATGCTCGTGTCGTCGGACTCCAGCGCCTCGGCGTCCAGCCGCAGCGCGGTCAGCGGCGTACGCAGCCGGTGCGACAGGTCGGCGACCAGTTCGTGCTCGTCGGCGCGCAGCGCCACCAGTCGTTCCGTCATCCGGTTGAACGCGTGCCCGGCCTCGGCCAGCTCACGCGGGCCGGTCGGCTCGACCCGTACCCCCAGCTCGCCGTCACCCACCGCGAGCGCCGCCTTGACCAGGTCGCCGGTGGCGTCCACGGCCCGGGCCGCCACCCGGTCGACCACGGCGACCGCCGCGCCGACCAGCGCCAGGCCGATCGCGAGCAGCAGCAGCCACCGCCCGCCGCCGCCGGAGTCGAGCACCTCGTCGGGGACGAAGACCTCCACCACGGCGACCCGGTCACCCAGCACCACCGGGTCCAGCCGCAGCACCCCGCCGTCCACCTCGGTCACCACCGACCGCCGCTGCGCGGCGGCGTCGGCGAGCACCTGCGGGTTCGCGCGGCCGGCCGACTCGTCAGCGCCGATGCCGTGCACGACCGGCCGCATGGCCGGATCGTCGCCGGCCGCGGCGGCCACCGCCCGTTCGATCGTCGCGGTGTCCGTGCTGACCGCCAGCGCGCCGGTCACCAGCGCGGCCCGGCGGGCGGCGTCGGCCAGTTCCGCCTCCCGGGTGCGGTCGGCGAGGGTGAGCCCGAGCGGGACGAGGAAGGCGAGCGCGATCAGGCCGCACAGCCCCGCGGTGAGCCCGGCGAGGCTGAACCTCAGTCCGGCGCCACCAGCCGGAAGCCGACCCCCCGCACGGTGCGCAGGTAGCGCGGCTTCGCCGCGGACTCGCCCATTTTGCGGCGGAGCCAGTACAGGTGAACGTCGATGGTCTGGTCCTCGCCGACCGATGGCTGCCGCCATACCTCCTCCAAGAGTTCCCGCCGGGACACTACCCGGCCGGGACGCGCGGCGAGATACGCCAGCAGGTCGAATTCCTTGCGGGTCAGGGCCAGCGCCTCCCCGTCCAGCACCGCGCTGCGCTCGCCCACGTCCACCCGCAGGCCGCCGACCGTGTGCACGGCCGGCGCGACGGTACGGCTGGCCCGGCCGGCCCGCCGCAGCACAGTGGTGATCCGGGCGTCCAGGTGCGCCCCGGTGAACGGCTTGACCATGTAGTCGTCCGCCCCGGCGCGCAGGAGCCGTACCACCGACTGCTCGTCGTCGCGGGCGGTGGCGATGATGATCGGCACATCGGTGATGCCGCGCAGCATGCGCAGCGCGTCCGAGCCGTCCAGGTCGGGCAGGCCGAGGTCGAGCACCACCAGGTCCGGCGTCTCCGCGGCGACCCGGCGCAGTGCGTCCAGCGCGGTGCCGACCGCGTGCACCGCGTGCCCGCGGTCGGTCAGCGACCGCAGCATGGCGCCGCGCACGACGTGGTCGTCTTCGACCAGCAGGACGGTTGCCACGTCAGCACCGTACTCGGCGTGGCAAGCCGGTCGCGTTGCGGCGGTCCGGCCAACCGGGCAAGCTGGGACGGCGATGACGTTCACGCTCTTCCCCGACACCCGCCTCACGCTCGCCCGCGACGCGCTGGCCGGCCTGTCGGTGGGCGACGCCCTCGGCTCCCAGTTCTTCGTCCCCGGCCGGCACCCGGACGACCTCGCCGCCGGGCGGCTGCCCGCGCCGCCGTGGGAGTGGACCGACGACACCGAGATGGCGTGCTCGGTGGTGGCCGAGCTGGCCGCCGACGGCCGCATCGACCGGGACCGGCTGGCGCTGGCGTTCGCGCAGCGCTGCGAGCCGTACCGGGGGTACGGGCCGGGCGCGGTGACGGTGCTGCGGCTGATCCGCACCGGCACGCCCTGGCCGGTGGCCGCCGCGTCCGCGTTCGACGGGCAGGGCTCCTGCGGCAACGGCGCCGCCATGCGTGTCGCGCCGCTCGGCGCCTGGCACGCCGATTCCACCCGCCGCGCCGCCGAGCAGGCCCGCGCCTCCGCCGAGGTGACACACGCCCACCCGGAGGGCGTCGCCGGTGCGGTGGCGGTCGCGGTCGCCGCCGCGCTCGCCGCCCGCGCCCGCCTCGACGGCGGCCGCCCCGACCCGGCCCGGCTGCTCACCGCCGTCGCCGGGGCGCTCGACCCGGCCGGTGAGGTGCACCGGGGCGTACGCCGGGCCGCCGCGCTGCTCGGTCACTCCGCCGCCGAGGCGGCCGACGCGCTCGGCAACGGCTCCCGGGTCACCGCGCAGGACACCGTGCCGTTCACGCTGTGGGTCGCCGCCACGCTGCTGCACGACTACCCCGCCGCGATCCGCGCCTGCGTCGAGGCGGGCGGCGACGTGGACACCACAGCCGCGATCGTGGGCGGGATCGTTGCCGCGTACACCGGGGTGGGCGCGCCGGGCGGCGTGCCGGAGGGCTGGCTGACCGCCCGCGAGCCGCTCCCCACCTGGCTCCCCACTCCCGCCTGACCGCCCGCCCTCCCTCGCCGGCCGTGGTGGTCGTGGGTGCGCGCGCCGGTTCGGGGAAGTGGCGGGGTCGGCGGCGGAGGGATGCAGCCACCTCGGCGAGGTGGAGTCGATCATGCGTTCCGGCGCGCACCACCAGCGGGGACGGGCTCGACGGTCGCGGGGACGTCGGCGGCGGGGGCGGGGGCCGGCTCGGGGGAGCCGGAGCGGGGGTCCGTGTCCGGGCGTCCGGTGGCGGCGGGCTCGTCGGGGGAAGGGCTGTCGTCGGGCGGGAGGGTCATGGTGTCGCGCCGGCGGCGGCTGAGCAGCCAGCCGATCGCCGCGCCACCGGCCAGCCCGGCGAGCAGGCCGCCGCCGAGCAGCAGGTCCGCGCTCGGCCCGTCGTCCGCCGCACCGGCCGCCGGTGCCGTGCCGCCCGGTGCGCCGCCCTGCGCCCCACCGGCATCGCCGGGGGCACCCGCGGCGCCGTGACCGCCGTGCGCGCCGCCGTTCGTACCGGCGCCGCCGTCGTGCGTCACGGTGCCCGGCAGCGGCGGCAGCAGGTCGAGCGTCGGCGCGGGGTGCGCGCCACCCGCCGGGTCCGCCCATCGGACCACAGTGCCGTCGTCGTACGTCTGCGTCACGGTGAACGTGAGCCGGTCGGTGGCGGGCATCGGTCCCATGCCCAGCGGCAGCCGGGCCGCCCCGGTGCCGGTGCCGGGCATCCGCAGCCAGCTCACCGAGTGGGTCACCTGGTTCAGTTCGGCCGCGTGCATGCCGGGGACCGGCTGGTCGAGCGTGCGGGTCGTGATGGTCGGCGCCCAGTCCGGCACCGACAGCGGGTACACCTCGCCGATCGGGGCGTCCGCGGGCATGGTCAGCTCGATCCGGGTGGTCCGGGTGCCGGGCTTGTCCGCCGGGACCAGCACCGACAGTTCGATCGCGTCGCCCTGGCGTACCTGGGCGGGCGAGGTCGTGACGGTCACCCCGGCCGCGTTCGCCGCGCCCGGCCAGCCCACCGTCCCGGCGAGTACGGCCGCCAGCAGCGCAGCCGCCCACCGGCCCTGACGGATCATCCTCATGGTCGTCCCCATCCTTCTCGGCTGGGGTCGGCACCGGCTCCGGCCCCACCTGGTAGTTCGGGCGGCGGGGCGAAAAGGTTCAACACGGCACGGAACTCGCCGAGGACGGGCACCGGCGTCGGCGGCGGTCCGGGTCCGGGCGACCGATAGCATCGCAGGGGCCGGTCACCGGCCCACCAGTACCGTCGACGACAGGAGTCACCGTGTCCGCACCCCGTACCCCCGTCGTGGCCGACCCCGTCGTCGTCGCCGCCGGGACCACGGCGGCCGACGCGGTGGCCGCGGCCGGCCTGCCGATGAGCGGGCCGAAGGCGATCGTGGTGGTCCGCGATCCGCAGGGCCAGCTGCGTGACCTGGACTGGCGCCCGGCCGAGGACGTCGCGGTCGAGCCGGTCACGCTGGACAGCCCGGACGGGCTGAACGTGCTGCGCCACTCCACCGCCCACGTGCTGGCCCAGGCCGTGCAGGACGTCTTCCCGGACGCGAAGCTCGGCATCGGCCCGCCGATCGAGAACGGCTTCTACTACGACTTCGGCGTCGACAAGCCGTTCCAGCCGGACGACCTGACCAAGCTCGAGAAGCGCATGCAGGAGATCGTCAAGTCCGGCCAGCGGTTCCGCCGCCGCCGGTTCGCCGACCTGGACGAGGCGCGGTCCGAGCTGGCCGCCGAGCCGTACAAGCTGGAGCTGATCGAGGTCAAGGGGGAGGGGCTGGACTCCTCCGAGGTGATGGAGGTGGGCGGCGGCGAGCTGACCATCTACGACAACCTCGCCGCGAACGAGGACAAGGTCTGCTGGTCGGACCTGTGCCGGGGCCCGCACCTGCCGAACACCCGGCTGATCGGCGCGTTCAAGCTGATGCGCTCGGCCGCCGCGTACTGGCGCGGTTCGGAGAAGAACCCGCAGCTCCAGCGCGTGTACGGCACCGCGTGGCCGACCCGGGACGAGCTCAAGGCGTACCTGAAGCTTCTGGAGGAGGCCGCCCGCCGCGACCACCGCAAGCTCGGCGCGGACCTCGACCTGTTCAGCTTCCCCGACGAGATCGGGTCCGGCCTGCCGGTCTTCCACCCCAAGGGCGGCGTGCTCAAGCGGGTGATGGAGGACTACGTCCGGGCGCGGCACGTCGAGGAGGGCTTCGACTACGTCGGCACGCCGCACATCTCCAAGGAAGGTCTCTTCCACACCTCGGGACACCTGCCCTACTACAAGGACACGATGTTCCCGCCCATGGAGATGGAGGGCAGCGACTACTACCTCAAGGCCATGAACTGCCCGATGCACAACCTGATCTACCGGTCGCGCGGGCGGTCCTACCGGCAGCTGCCGATCCGCCTGTTCGAGTTCGGGACGGTCTACCGGTACGAAAAGTCGGGCGTGATCCACGGCCTGACCCGGGTACGCGGCTTCACCCAGGACGACTCACACTCCTACTGCACCCGCGAGCAGGCGCCGTCCGAGATCAAGCACCTGCTCGGCTTCGTGCTCAGCCTGCTGCGCGACTTCGGCATCGACGACTTCTACCTGGAGCTGTCGACCCGCGACGAGTCGAAGCCGGACAAGTTCGTCGGCTCCGACGAGGACTGGGCGACCGCGACCGCCGTACTGGAGCAGTGCGCGCTGGAGACCGGCCTGGAACTGGTGCCGGACCCGGGCGGCGCGGCGTTCTACGGCCCGAAGATCTCCGTGCAGGCCAAGGACGCGATCGGCCGGACCTGGCAGATGTCGACCATCCAGTACGACTTCAACCAGCCCAAGGGCTTCGGGCTGGAATACCAGGCCGCCGACGGCACCCGGCAGCAGCCGGTGATGATCCACTGCGCCAAGTTCGGGTCGATCGAGCGGTTCATCGGCGTGCTCACCGAGCACTACGCGGGCGCGTTCCCGGCCTGGCTGGCGCCGGTGCAGGTGGTCGGCATCCCGATCCGCGACGAGCACGGCGACTACCTGGTCGACTTCGCCGCGACGCTGCGCCGGCACGGCATCCGGGCCGAGGTCGACCTGGGCGACGACCGGATGCAGAAGAAGATCCGCAACGCGCAGCAGCAGAAGATCCCGTTCATGGTGATCGCCGGTGACGACGACGTGGCCGCCGGCACCGTCTCGTTCCGCTACCGGGACGGCTCGCAGCGCAACGGCGTGCCGGTCGACGAGGCGGTGGCGCACGTCCGCGAGGTGGTGGAGTCGCGTACCAACGCCGGCCCCACCGCCACCGCCGCCGAGTAGACGCTCCGCCGACCGCGCCGCCGGGCGGCGGCGCGGTTCGGCGGCGACCCGGCCCGGATCGTAGGATCGCCTGTGTGACAGGGGCGGAGCGGCACACCGGGTACGGCGGCGACGACGGTCTGGCGGACGGGCTGGACCGGCTCTGGACGCCGCACCGGATGACCTACATCTCCGGCGAGGACCGTCCCGAGGGCGGCTACGAGAAGCCGGCCGGCTGCCCGTTCTGCCTCGCGCCCGGCCTGCCGGCCGAGGAGAGCCTGGTGGTCGCCCGCGGCGAGCACGTCTTCGCTGTGCTCAACCTCTACCCGTACAACCCGGGGCACCTGCTGGTCTGCCCCTACCGGCACGTGGCCGACTACACCGAGCTGGACGAGCCGGAGACGGTCGAGCTGGCCGCGTTCACCAAGGCCGCCATGCGGGTGGTCCGGCACGTCTCCAGCGCGCACGGCTTCAACCTTGGCATGAACCAGGGTGGCGTGGCGGGCGCGGGCATCGCCGCGCACCTGCACCAGCACGTGGTGCCGCGCTGGGGCGGCGACGCCAACTTCATGCCGGTGATCGGCCGGACGAAGGTGCTGCCGCAACTGCTCGCCGACACCCGGGAGCTGCTCGCCAAGGCGTGGGCGGCGGCCTGACGGGGGCCCGCCCCGACAGTACGATCTCGCGCATGGCTCTCCTGCACCGCGCGGAACTGCGCCCCTCGAAACTGGAGCTGCTCGCCGGCTGGCTGCCCGGCCGGCAGTGGTTCGCCGGCGAGGCCGGCGCGCCGGTCACCCGCGTCGCGGCGTACCGGTTCGACGACCCGGCCGGCGAGGTCGGCATCGAGACGCTGCTCGTGCGCGCCGGTGACGGCCCGGTGCTCCAGGTGCCGCTGACCTACCGGGGCGCGCCGCTGGCCGGGGCGGACGAGCACCTGGTGGGCGTCATCGAGCACTCGGTCCTCGGCCGCCGCTGGGCGTACGACGCCTGCGGCGACCCGGTGTACGCGCCGCTGCTGGCCGCCGCCGTGCTCGCCGACGCCGGTCAGGCCGAGGAGTACTTCGAGGTCGACGGGAAGCGCGAGGTGCGCCCGGTGAGCATGACGCTGACCGGCAGCCGTACCGCCCGTCCGGTGCCGACGGGTCCGGTTTCGGCAGGTCCGGGTGACGGCGGCGTGACGGTGGTCCGGGTGGGGGACGTCGAGCTGGCGGTGGTCCGGCGGCCCGTACCGGCCGACGTGCCGGAGGCGGGCGGCCTCGCCGGCGCCTGGCCGGGTCAGGACGAGCCGGTGCTGCTGGCGTACGCGCGCTGACGGCTCGCCGGGCGGCGGCGTTCCTCATCGGAGCCGGATCGAAGGGACGACAGCGGACCGATATGCCTCAGAGGCATATTCATGACTCTGAGGCATATCGCGTTCACCACGACCGTGCACCGCCGGGCGTCACGCGGCGTGACCGCGACCCTGCTCAGGGGTCAGGAATCGGCCCGTGTACGCCGGGAAGGTGACAGGATGCGGCGGTGGCAGTCGACACGCGACAGTTGGGGCGCAGCGGCATCGAGGTGAGCGCCCTCGGCATGGGGTGCTGGGCGATCGGCGGCCCGTGGGCCGAGGGTGCCCGGCCGCTGGGCTGGGGCCGGGTCGACGACGACGAGTCGGTACGCGCCGTCCGCCGCGCGCTCGACCTCGGCGTCACCCTGTTCGACACCGCCGACACGTACGGCGCCGGGCACGGCGAGCGGGTGCTCGGCCGGGCGCTCGCCGGCCGGCGTGACGAGGCGGTGATCGCCACGAAGTTCGGTTACACGTTCGACGAGCGGACCCGGCAGGCCACCGGCGAGAACGCCTCGCCGCACTACCTGCGCCGGGCGGTCACCGGCTCGCTGCGCCGGCTGGGCACCGACCGCATCGACCTCTACCAACTGCACCTGGGCGACCTGCCGCTGCCCCGGGCCGAGGCGCTCATCGGCACGCTCGACGACCTGGTCGACGCCGGCCTGATCCGGGCGTACGGGTGGAGCACCGACCGGGCCGACCGGGCCGCCGCCTTCGCGCAGGTCGCCCGCGGCGCCGCCGCCGTGCAGCACGCGCTGTCGGTGCTCCGGGACGCCCCGGCCATGCTCGACGCCTGCGACAAGCACGACCTGGCCGGCCTCGCCCGGGGGCCGCTCGGGATGGGTCTGCTCACCGGCAAGTACACGCCGGAGTCCACGCTGCCCCGCGACGACGTACGCGGACTCGGGCCGACCTGGCTGGAGTGGTTCCGCAGCGGCCGGCCCGCCCCGGAGTGGCTGCGCCGGGTCGCCGCCGTGCGCGACGCGCTGACCGCCGACGGACGCACCCTGGCCCAGGGGGCGATCGGGTGGATCTGGGCGCGCAGCGACCGGGCCGTGCCGATCCCCGGTGCCCGTACCGTCGCGCAGGTCGAGGAGAACGCGGCCGCGCTGGCCCGGGGCCCGCTCGCCCCGGACCAGTTCGCCGAGGTGGAGCGGCAACTGGCGGCGGTACGCTCGGCCGCGCTCCGGGACGCCGATCGCCCCCACTGGCCGATGCCCCCGGTTCCCGCCGTCCGCCCCTGACCGAGCCTCCCGCGCCACCCGCTCCGCCACCCCGCCCTCGTCGGCGGCGATCTTGCAGTTGTGGCCCGCATGTTGTCGGGAATGCCCCCTTTGCGGGGGCCGCAAGTGCAAGATCGCGGGGGAGGGCGAGGGCGGGCGGGCGCGGGTGGGGAGCCGGTAGAG